>JAQVEQ010000132.1 GCA_028697875.1 Novosphingobium sp.
AAGGTCGTAGCTGAGGAACGGATTGCCGAGCGAAGTGAACAGCAGCGGCGCCGTCTCGCCGCTGATCCGGGCGAAGCCGAGCAGGCCCGCGGTCACGAGGCCCGAGCGCGAGGCGCGCCAGATCACAGCGCGGATCACGTAGCCCTTGCCCGCGCCCAGTGCCATGCCGGCTTCGCGCAAGGCGTGGCTTTGCAGGCGCATGATGTCCTCTGTCGTGCGGGTGACGACCGGTGTCGCCAGGAAGGCCAGGGCGACGGCGCCGGCCATGGCCGAGAAGCCGTGGAACGGCCGGACCATCAGTTCGTAAACGAACAGGCCGACGAGGATCGACGGCGCGGAGAGCAGCACGTCGTTGAGGAAACGCACCACGATGGCGAGCTTGTTGCCGTCGCCGTATTCGGCCAGCCAGGTACCGGCAAGGATGCCGACCGCGATGGCCACGATCATGGCGAAGACGCACATGATGAGCGAGCCGACGATCGCGTTGCGCAAGCCGCCGGGTTCGCCCGGAGGCGGCTGGTCTAGCGTGAAGATCTGCGCATCGATCCCGCCCAGGCCGTTGACGACCAGCGAATAGAGGATCAGGGCGAGCGCCACGAGCGCGAACAGCGTCGCCAGCGTCGTCAATGCGATGAAGAC
This sequence comes from Novosphingobium sp., assembly GCA_028697875.1. GTDB lineage: Bacteria > Pseudomonadota > Alphaproteobacteria > Sphingomonadales > Sphingomonadaceae > Caenibius. The sequence continues at coordinate 640 of JAQVEQ010000132.1, forward strand.
GAAATTGACGTATTTGCGCCGGGCGTGGCGGTCGAAGTAAGCTGAAATGCTCATCGATAGCGCTCCCGTCCGAGCAGCAATCGCGCAGCCGCGATGGACACGAAAGTGATGAGGAACAGTACGAAGCCGAGCGCGATCAGCGCGGCGATGTGCATTTCGCCCGTCGCTTCGGTGAACTCGTTGGCGATGGTCGATGCAATCGTCGAACCCGATGCAAACAGGCTGGTCGGGAAGCCGTGCGAATTGCCGATGATGAACGTGACCGCCATCGTTTCGCCCAGGGCGCGCCCGAGACCGAGCATGACGGCGCCGATGGCGCTGCGGCGGATATAGGGCAGCATGATCGAGGTGACGACTTCGAATGCAGTGCAGCCGATCCCGTATGCGGCCTCGCGCATCTGGGGCGGAACCGAGATCAGGAGCTCGCGGAAAACCGTTGCCATATATGGCAGGATCATCACTGCGAGGATCAGGGAAGCCGTGAAGATATTGGCCCCGTTGGGTACGCCGGCAAACAGCTTGTCGAGCCACGAACCGGGTTCCACGCTCATCAGCAGGGGCATCTGGATATTGTCGGCGAACCACGGTGCCAGCACGAACAGGCCCCACATGCCGTAAACAATGGACGGAATGCCTGCGAGCAGTTCGACGGCGATGCCGACCCAGTGGGAAATGCGCGGCGGGCAGAATTCGACCAGGAAGATGGCTACGCCCACTGCCAGCGGCAAGGCCATGACCAACGACAGGAATGCGGAGATCAGCGTGCCGACAATCGGCCCCGCAGCCCCGTATTCGTCGGTGACCGGGTTCCATTCACTGGAAAAGAGAAAGCCGATGCCGAACCGCTCGAACGCGGGCCAGCCGCCGATCGCGAGCGAGATGATCAGGCCGAACAGGGAGGCCATGAGGGCCATGGCTGCCGTAAAACACAGTCCCTGGAAGAGCTTGTCGTTTCTCCTGGCGGTGAAGATGCCCCGCAGAGACGTACTCTGCGGGGCACTCTTGCCAGGTACTATCAAAACGGCGTCGGCCATTTGATTTCCCGTCGCTTACTTGCTGACGTACACGGGCTTGCCGCCCGAAGTGATTTCGGCCGCCCACTGCTTGCGGATGGTGGCCTTGACCGAAGCCGGCAGCGGCACGTAGTCGAGCGAAGCGGCGGTCTTGTCGCCGTTCTTGTAAGCCCAGTCGAAGAACTTCAGCACGTTGGCCGAACGCTTCGGATCCGACGGGTTCTTGTACATCAGGATGAAGGTCGCGCCGCTGATCGGCCAGGCGTTGGCGCCAGGCTGGTCGAGCAGCATGATGTAGTTGCCCGGAGCCTTGCCCCACGGAGCGCCGGCAGCAGCCGCGGCGAAGGACGCGCCGTTCGGCAGCGGATACTTGCCGTCGCGGTTCTGGACGAGGATGTAGGGCGTGCCGTTCTTCTTGGCGTAGGCGTATTCGACGTAGCCGATCGAGCCCTTCGTCTGCTTGACGAAAGCGGCGACGCCGTCGTTGCCCTTGCCGCCGAGGCCGACCGGCCAGCTGACCGAGTCGCTAGCGCCGACGTCCTTGGCCCACGAAGCGTTCTTCATCGCAAGATACGAGGTGAAGATGAACGAGGTGCCCGAACCGTCCGAACGGTGGACGACGGTGATCGGCAGGGCCGGCATCTTGATCTTCGGGTTGGCCTTGGCGATCTGCGGGTCGTTCCAGCGGGTGATGTGGCCGAGGTAGATTTCGCCAAGCAGCGAACCGGTCAGGTGCAGCGCGCCCGGCTTCACGCCCGGAACGTTGATGACCGGAACGACGCCGCCGACGACGGTCGGGAACTGCATCAGGCCGGCGGCATCGAGATCGGCAGCCTTGAGCGGCTTGTCCGAGGCGCCGAAGTCGACAGTCTTCGCCTTGATCTGGCGGATGCCGCCACCCGAGCCGATCGCCTGGTAGTTCAGTTCGTCACCCGCAACCGAGCGATAGGTCTGGGCCCACGCCGTATAGACGGGGGCGGGGAAAGTCGCGCCCGCACCGGTGATGTTTTCCGCCTGCGCAGCGCCAACGAGTGCCGCAGCCGCGCCGGCCGCAACAGCGAATTTCTTGAACATGCCGTGTCTCCAAAAAGGGGTCTGTTGATCCCGACCCGGCGGCTAGTGCCGTCTTGTTACGCAGGCGTTTCGAATTCTTAACATGTGCCGCTTTGGGATTATAACATATGTCTTATAATTATAATAATTTTGTAACAATCGAGTAATATGTTAGAATATACTTTGAGTTTTGGGCATTATTTACTTCCATGGATTGCGATGTTTCCCAACGTGTCGAAGAGGAATCTTTGAGCGCATCGCCTCCGCATAAGGCGGTGGGGCGGATCTTCGTTATTTCCGGGAAGGACAGGACTTCCGAGCTGGACGGCCTTTGGGCGGGCGATCATGCGCTCCAGATATGGGGCGGTTGCAGCGACAAGTGCTTGAATGCGGTCCGTGGCACGGACTTCGTGTTCATCGACTGGATCCTGCCGCATTGTTCCGGTCTTGCGTGCTGCCGCCGCATCAGGTCCAATCCGCTGTCGGCCGATGCCCATATCGCCATCGTGATCGAGAAGGGCGACGATGACGAGAATGCCCGGCGGCAAGTGCTCAAGGCAGGCGCCGACGATTACCTTGTCGGTCCCGTCGCTCTGGCGGACATGCTGCGCCGGGCCGAGGATTGCGTGCCTCGGTCCGGGAATGGAGGCTATTTGCCCGCGGGTGCGCTCGTGGCCGGTGCATTCGTGCTCGACGAAGCGTCGCGGTGCGTCACTTACGGGACGCAGCCATTGAATCTGCGCCCGATCGAATTCAGCCTGCTGCGCCATCTGCTTGCGGTGCCGCGCAAGGTCCTGTCGCGCAAGGAACTGATCGGTGCCCTGAGCAAGGGAGAGGGCGCCGTCAAGGACCGGACGGTGGACGTCTGGATGGGGCGGTTGCGGCGTAGCTTGCAGCAGGCCAGTGCGGGCCACCACCTGAGGACGGTACGCAAGGGAGGCTACTTGTTCGACCCCAATTAGGACGCATCCCGCTTCCCGCCGGGTGAGCATGCCTTGTATGGCTTGCGCCCCATGCGGTGAGGAAATCCGGGCTTGCGGCCATCTTCGATCGAACCGTTGGAAACAGGTCATGGATCCAGTCGCCAAGACGCCCCCTGCCAGGCAACGAGACCTGCTCGGAGAGAGCTCCGGACTCATCTGGGGCATCGACTTCGTGCAAGGGGAACGGCGCAAGGTCGAGGATTGCGACAGTTCTCACGAGGGCACCTTTCGCTGGCTCCATCTCAACCTTGCCGATCACGGCACGAAGCTGTGGATCGAGAAAACCGGCAAACTGCCTCCGGTAGCCCGTGAAATCCTCCTTTCGGAAGACAGTCATCAGCATGCGATGGTGCAGGGCGATACGGTCGCTTGCGTCCTCCACGACGTCGAACGGGACTTCGACGTCGAGGATACGGGGCGGTTGGGGGTGTTGCGCGTTGCGCTGATGCCGGACCTCATGGTGTCGGCGCGCGTGCATCCGATCGGATCGGCAGACATTGCCCGGCGGCGTTTGATCGAACGCGAAATCGTCGCTGGGCCCGCCAGGGCGCTGGACCTTCTGGTCGACGCGATCCTGCAGAACGTGAGCGGCATCATCAGGCGCTTGTCCGCCGAAGTGCAAACGGCCGAGGACGCCCTTATCGACGAGCACCAGCCGCCCGACGGCCGCCAGCTTCTCGACATCAGGCGGCGCCTTTCGCAATTCCACCGCCTGCTTGTCGACATGCAGAGCCTGTTCCGCCGGCTGGAAGAAGACGAAGATCTGCCGCCGGACCTGCTCCCGACGGTCGAGAAGCTGGTTCAGCGCATCCAGGGGGTGGATGGCGATGCGTCGGGCGTCCTCGGGCAGTTGCGGCTGCTGCGGGAGGAGGTCAACCACCAGTCGAACCAGCGCATCAACGAGAATCTGTATCTTCTTTCCGTGATGACTGCCCTGCTGCTGCCGACGACGCTGGTTACGGGCATATTCGGCATGAATACCGGCGGCCTGCCGCTGACCGGTCACGGGGGGACCGCGGTTGCGACCCTTCTGGCTGCGGGCGCGGCGCTGGCGACATACCTTTTCCTGCGCAAGCAGGGCTTCTTCCATTAGCATGTCCTGTCTGCTCTCTCCGGCCGGCCTGCCTGAATGTTTCCCCCATGCGGGGATTGCCGTTAGAAAGGCCGGAACGACTCTTTTCCTCTCTCATGTTTGGCAAAGGTGAATCCATGCGTGGCGGTTTTCTTGTTGGTTTGGCAATCGGTGCGGGCGCGGCTCTTGCCGGACCGGCATTCTGGCGGTCCGCGCGTCCGGCTGCGAAGAAGGCGATGCGCGCCGGTTTCGAAGGCTATGTCGTCGCGCGCCAGGCGGCGGCCCGGATGGCCGAAGAGATCGAGGATCTGGTTGCCGAGGTTTCCCATGAAATGACGGAAGCGGCGGCGGAAGCCGCGCAGGCCGGCGAGGGCATCATCCGTTCCGGCAACGGCGCGGCCGGCGAAGGCGAATGACCGTGCCGGTCAAGGGCATACTGCGCCATTCGATGCCGGGCCGGCTCCGGGTCGTGCTGGAGCAACCCTTGCCTGCTCGCGGCGAGCTGCAGGCTCTGGCGGCCGCGCTGGCGGGGGTCGAGGGTGTGCGGGAGGTCGAAATCCGGCCGCATAGTGGCAGCGTCATCGTTCGCCACGACGGCGATTTCGAACGCTTGGAGAAAGCCTTGGGCGAGGCCGGGCTGGCGATCGAAGCCGAACCGGAAGCCGATGAGCCCGTGGATCTGATCGAACAGGTGGTCGAGCGGCTCTCCCTGGCCGACACTGTCCTGCAAAGGGCGTCCAGCGGCAAGACCGATATCTGGAACGTGGCGTTCGCGGCGCTTGTCGCGGGCGGGTTCATCCAGCTTGCGCGCGGGCGGGTTTCGGGGCCTGCGCTGACGCTGTTCGGCCAGGCTGCGACTGTGGCGATGTCGCGGCCGCTGCGGCGGTTTCTCGGATAGTCAGGCGGCGGCTTTCGGCAAACAGGAAGGAAGCCCCGGCAAGCACGCCGGAAAACAGCAGATCCCCCGTCACGGGGCGCGCCACGCCGAGCAGCCTGCCGAGGGGTGGGAAGACGAAAGGCAGCACCATAAGGGCTGTCGAAGCGCCCAATGCGCCTTCAAGGCGGCGTTCGGAGAGTTTTCGCGCGGTTTCCGAGGCAGGCGAACGGTCCCTGAGCACCCATGCCTGTGCCATCTGGGCAAGGCCCAGCGTCAGGAAGGTCGATCCCCTCGCGCGGGGGCCCAGACCGGCGCGCAACTGCTGGACGAAGTGCGCGCCGAGAGCGGCGGCCGCGATCCCGCCGCCATCGAGCCCCATGGTGCGCAGTTCGGCCTTGCCGAACAATGCGCCGGACACGGTGCGCGGGGGGCGGGTCATGACGTCCCCTCGCGGTTCGGCCAGTGTCAGGCCGAGACCGGGCAGGACGTCCGTCACCAGGTTCAGCCAGAACAGTTCCATCGGCGTTTCCAGTTCGCCCCGTCCGTGGAGCGATTCACCCAGCATGACGAGGACTTCCGAAAGGTTCGTCGACAGGAAATAACGGATGGCGTTCCTGACATTGTCGTCGGTCGCCCGGCCTCGTGCGATCGCGCGCGCCAGGGCGCGCAAGTCGTCGTCGGCAATGACGATATCCGCCACTTCGCGGGCGACGTCGGTCCCGCCCGCGCCCATGGCGACCCCCACTGCCGCTGCGCGCAAGGCGGGGCCGTCGTTGATGCCGTCGCCGATCATCGCCACGCGCTTGCCGACCGCTTGCAGCCCGCGCACGATGCGCAGCTTGTCCGATGGGCTGACCCGGGCGAAGACCGAGGTCTTGAGCGCCATTTCGCCCACTGCCCGGTCGTCGAGGCCCGCAAAGCGGCTGGTTTCGAGCACGGGGATGATCCCGGTGCGCGACAGGGCGAGTTCTTCGGCCACGGCAAGGGCGGTCGCCGACTGGTCGCCGGTGAGCATGATGGTGCGGATGCCGGCCCTGTGGAACGTGTCGATCGCCTCGCGCGCTTCGGCGCGGATGGGATCGGCAAGGGCGACGAGCCCCAGCCAGGTCAGCTCGGAGGGATCGTCGTCCTGCAGCTTCCCGTCGCTGCGCGCGACGCCCAGCACCCGCAGGCCCTTGGCGGCCAGTTGTCCGTTCGCTTCCATGATCCGCTGGCGCCGCGCGTCGTCCAGCGGTTGCCGGGCGCCTTGCGCAAGCTCGTGCGTGGCCATTGTCAGGAGTTCGTCCGGCGCCCCTTTCAAGGCGAGGAACGGAGTGCCGCCGTCGTGGTGTTCGGTCGCCATCCAGCGGCGGTGGTGCGTGCGGCTGCGCATGGCGCGGATGGGGCAGCGGTTCTGCAATCCGTCGGGTTCGGCGCCCGCCAGCTGCGCGAAATGGAGCAGTGCCAGCTCGGTTGCCGAACCGTTGCTTTCCCCGAGGCTCGCCTCGTTGCACAGTGCCACGGCTTCGGCCAGCGGCTGCAGTTCCGCCATGTCGCGGGCGGTCCATTCCTTGCCCGGCGAGAGGTCGAGCGTCCGCCCATCGACGCAGGCGGAGACGACCCGCATCCGGTTCTCGGTCAGGGTTCCGGTCTTGTCGAGGCAGATCGTGTCGACCGTGCCCAGCGCTTCGATGGCGGGCAGGGCGCGGACATAGGCGTTTTCCCGCTCCATCTCCCGCGCTCCGAGGGCCAGTGTCGAAGTCGCCACGGCCGGCAGGCCTTCCGGGATCGCCGCAACGGCGAGAGCGATCGCGCTCTTGGTAATGGAAAGCAGCGGTTCGCCCCGCAGGAGCCCGATGACGAACAGCAGGCCCGATGCGCCGAGGCAGCCGATCGACAGTTGGGTTCCCAGCCGGGTGAGTTCGTTTTCGATATCGGGACGCGGCGGGCGGGCCAGGCCGATCATTGCCCGGGTCCGCGCCATTTCCGTCCGGCTGCCGGTGCCGATGACGACGGCCCGGCCGGTCCCCCCGGTGACGACCGTCCCGCTGTGGAGGATATTGGCCCGTTCGGCCACCGACGACGGCTCGTAGTCGAGGGCGTCGGCCAGCTTGTGCACCGGCAGGCTCTCGCCGGTCAGGCTGGATTCGTCGACCGACAGGTTGTCGGATTCGAGGATGCGCGCATCGGCGGGAACGAAGTTGCCCGGAACCAGGCCGATCACGTCGCCGGGCACCAGTTCGCGCGCGGAGACGACGATCGTGCTCCCGCCGCGCCACACGCCGGCCTCGTGCTCGACCGGGCGCGAGAGACGGCGGATCAGGCGTTCCGCCGCGCTTTCAGAAGAGAACCCGA
>JAQVEQ010000133.1 GCA_028697875.1 Novosphingobium sp.
CGATCCGGCTGACTGCCGCAACATGGCCCAGCAGCATGTTGCCGTGGGGTTCGAACGCCATGACCGCGCCGACGCGCGGCGTGCTGCCCCGCTGGTAACGGCCTTCCGCCTGCCCCCACCAGGTATGGGCGTCGCCATAGATCTGGATGCCCGACACCTGCCGCGCATAAGGCACGCATTGTAGATAGGGCAGGCTGTCGTCCTGTGTGACATCCCGCACGTCGCGCAGGGTTTCGGCCCCTACCGGTACTGCCGCCAAGGCGAACGCCGCACCGGCGGCTATCTTTGCAATCCATCCCGTCATGCGGAGCAGACTTGACCGATCAACGTTATCTTCACCCTGCCGGTTAAGGTTAATTTCGCGGCAAGCATTTGCCGCCTCCTGGCAAGCGATTGCCGCTTTTGCTTGCCAAGCGCCGCCGGGCACGCCACCTGCGCGCGATGTCATCCCGCAAGCTTCCCCAGGTGATCGTCATCGGCCGGCCCAATGTCGGCAAGTCGACGCTGTTCAACCGGCTCGTCGGCAAGAAGCTGGCGCTGGTCGACGACCAGCCCGGCGTGACGCGCGACCGCCGCTTCGGCGAAGCGAGCCTGCTGGGACTCGATTTCACCGTGGTCGATACCGCCGGGTGGGAGGACGAAGACCCCGAAACCCTGCCTGGCCGGATGCGCGCCCAGACGGAAGTCTCGCTCAAGGACGCCGACGTCGCACTGTTCGTGATCGACGCGCGCGCCGGGCTGACCCCGCTGGACGAGGAAATCGCCCGCTGGCTGCGCGGGCAGGACGTGCCCGTCGTGCTGCTGGCCAACAAGGCCGAAGGCCGCGCCGGCGAGACCGGCATTCTCGAAGCCTACGCGCTCGGGCTTGGCGATCCCGTCCCTGTTTCCGCCGAACACGGCGAAGGCATGGGCGACCTGTTCGAGGCGCTGCTGCCTCTGATCGGCGACATGCAGCCGGTCGAGGACGAGTTCGAAGAACAGGCGGAAGAAGAGGACGAGGCGCCCAGGGGTCCGCTCAAGCTCGCCATCGTCGGGCGACCGAATGCCGGCAAGTCCACGCTCATCAACCGCCTGCTCGGCGAAGACCGGCTGCTGACCGGGCCCGAGGCCGGGATCACTCGCGATTCGATCGCGATCGACTGGGAATGGACCAGCCCCAAGACCGGCGAGACGCGCGAGATTCGTCTGATCGACACCGCCGGCATGCGCAAGAAGGCCAAGGTCGTCGAAAAGCTGGAGCGGCTTTCCGTGGCCGACGCGCGCCATGCGATCGACTTCGCCGAAGTGGTCGTGCTGCTGCTCGATGCGACCAAGGGGCTGGAACACCAGGACCTCAAGATCGCCGACATGGTGCTGCAGGAAGGCCGCGCGCTGATGATCGCGATCAACAAGTGGGACGTGGCCGAAGACCCCTCGCACTTGTTCAACGGCATCCGCGAGGCGCTGAACGAAGGGCTGGCGCAAGTGCGCGGCGTGCCGCTGTTCTCCGTCTCCGCGCGCACCGGCAAGGGGCTCGACGCCATGCTGGAAGCGGCGTTCGACCTGCGTGAGGCATGGAGCAAGCGCGTGCCGACCGCCGCGCTCAACCGCTGGTTCGACGACGCGCTGGAAGCCAACCCGCCGCCCGCACCCGGCGGCAAGCGGATCAAGCTGCGCTACATCACCCAGATCAAGACGCGGCCGCCGACCTTCGCCATTTTCGGCACCCGGCTGGACATGCTGCCCAAGAGCTACGAACGCTATCTCGTCAATTCGATCCGCAAGAACCTGGGGTTCGACGCCGTCCCGGTCCGCGTGAACCTGCGCAGCCCCAAGAACCCCTTCGCCAAGGGCTGAGGGCGCCTGCGCGTGGCAGGGGGGCAGCAGCACTACGACGCCATTGTCCTGGGCGGCGGGGCCGCCGGGCTGATGTGCGCGGCGACCGCCGGACAGCGCGGGCGGCGCGTGCTGGTGATCGAGCATGGGGACGAGCCCGGCAGGAAGATCCTCATTTCCGGCGGCGGGCGCTGCAATTTCACCAACCTGCACACCGCGCCCGACCGTTACCTGTCGGACAACCCCCACTTCGCCAAGTCGGCGCTCAGCCGCTACACCCCGCAGGACTTCCTCGAACTGGTCGGGCGCCACCAGATCGCCTGGCACGAGAAGACGCTGGGCCAGCTGTTCTGCGACGGCTCGGCGCGCCAGATCCTCGCCATGCTGCTGGACGAATGCGACCGGGGCGGCGTGACCATCGCCTGCGGGCAGGAGGTGCGCGAAGTCGGCCATGGGGACGGCCTGTTCCATGTGACGGCAGGCGCCATGACGGTCAGCGCCCCCGCGCTGGTCGTCGCGACCGGCGGCCCGTCGATCCCGAAGCTGGGCGCGACGGGCTTCGCCTACGACCTCGCCCGGCGGTTCTCGCTCAAGGTAGTGCAGCCCCGCCCCGCGCTCGTACCCCTGACGCTCGATGCCGGGGAAGCACTGTTCCGCGAGCTGTCGGGCGTTTCGACCGAAGTCGTCGCCAGCACCGGCAAGGCGCACTTCCGCGAAGCCGCGCTGTTCACCCATCGCGGACTGTCCGGCCCGGCGATCCTGCAAGTCTCCTCCTACTGGCGCCACGGGGCGGAAATCGCCATCGACTTCCTGCCCGGCCTCGCACCGGAATGGCTGGTGGAAGCCAAGCGGACGAAGCCCAGGGCCACGCTCAAGGCCCTGCTGCGCGAGCGGCTGCCCGACCGGCTCGCCACGGCGCTGGCCGAACGCCTCGCGCTTGCCGCCCCGCTCGCCGACACGAAGGACGCCGCCTTGTGCGAGGCCGGCCGGCAGCTGTCGGGCTGGCGCTTCCACCCCAGCGGCACCGAAGGCTTCGCCAAGGCGGAAGTGACCGCGGGCGGTATCGGCACCGCCGAGCTGTCGTCGAAGACGCTGGCGGCGAAGAAAGTCCCCGGCCTCCATTTCGTGGGCGAGGCGGTGGATGTCACCGGCTGGCTCGGCGGCTACAATTTCCAGTGGGCCTGGGCGAGCGGCGTCGCGGCCGGGGAAGCCCTGTAATCGCAGGCCACCCACAATGTCGCCGGATTTTACAAATCCCGGCGCACCGGCGCGCTGTTAACCATAGAACTCTTACATTTCCGGGATTGGTACGCCCTTTGCTTGTTCCTCCGTTTACTAATTCGGAGGGTCCAACGATGCTGAGCCGCAAATCCCTGTCATTCCTTGCCGCAGCCGGCCTTGCGATGAGCGCCGCGCCTGCCCTGGCCGACACGATCACGCTGGATTCGGGCTCGATCGGGCAATCCTACACTTTCGACTACAACGGCTTTTCCGATTCGACGGTGGTCGACGGACTGACCGCATCGACCACGTTCACGCTGACCGGCATTTCCGGCAACCAGTACTACTTCGACTATTCGGTCACCAACACCACCACCGACCCGATCGATTCCCGCGTGTCCTCGTTCGGTTTCAACGCCGACCCGAGCATTACCGGCGCAACGTCGACCGGCGCGTTCAGCTACACGACGCTCGATTCCAGCTATCCCAACGGGATCGGCGATATCAACGTGTGCTTCAAGGACGCCAATACCGGTTCGTGCAGCGGCGGCGGCAGTGGCGGGTTGACCGACGGCCAGACCGGCACCGGCACGTTCACCCTGACCTTTGCCGACCCGGTGTCGTCAGTGACGCTGGGCGATTTCTACGTCCGCTACCAGTCGGTCGACGGCGCGGGCAACATCACTTCGGCCAGCGGCTACGGCACCACCGGCAGCAGCACCACGAGCAGTTCTACCGGCGGCACCGAAGTGCCCGAACCGGGCATGCTCGGCCTGATGGGCGCAGGCCTTGTCGCGATTGGCCTGCTGCGCCGCCGCCACCGTTACGGGGCGAACACGGCCGCTGCCTGATCCCCTCAACCCGCGGCTGCTTCAGCGGCTGCCGCGTGTTTCTGAATCGTCTGATTCCGAGGCGCCTTTTCCGCCGCCTGGCGGAGAAGGCGCTTTGCCCTTGCCGGGTCCTTGCCGCTCTTGAACAGGACCCACCCCGCCGTATCCATCACCGACGGATTGCCCGGCGCCAGCTTCAGGGCGCGTTCGGCAAAGGTCAGCGCCTTGTCCATATTGCCCAGCATGAGCTGCGCGTTGGCCATGTTGTTGAGCACGATGACATTGCGCCCGTCCGTGACCGCCAGGATGCGGTTGTAAGCCGTCACCGCCCGCGCCCAGTCGCCCGCACGCATCGCCGCATCCGCTTCGGAAAGGTCGCTGCCGAGCGCTTCCGGCACCGGCCGCGCAGCCCGGGCCGCATAGCCGGCAGCGGCGGGATCGGCCGCGGCCCTGGCAATCCGGGCCATCAGCGCCAGTTCCTCGGGCCGCGCCTCGCGGCTGTCCGCGAACGGCTTGAAAGTCGCCAGCGCGCCGCGCGCATCGCCCGCCGCCAATTGCGCCCGCGCGAGCAGTGCCGCCGCCTTGCGGTTGGACGGCTGGGCGCGGACGATCGGCTGGACCTGGGCGATCGCCAGCTGGTCCTGCCCCAGTTCCAACAGGGCTTCGGCATAGACCATGCGCAGCGGGTGCAGCTTGGGCAGCTGCGCCTCCACCGGCTGGACGATTTCGCGGACCTTGGTCCATTGCTTGCGCGCCAGCGACGACCGCGCTTTCAGATAAGTCAGTTCGAGGCTCTGCCCTCCGCGCTGCTCCACTTGCTTGAGCAGGCCGTCCAGTTCGTCGAGCCGGCCAAGATCGGCCAGGGCTTCCGCCTGTCCAACCAGCGCGGCAAGACTCGCCGGATAGAGGCTCGCCGCCCGCTTGTAGCGGTCCAGCGCCCGTTTCAGATCGCCCTCCACCTGGGCGATGCGTCCCCCGGCAAGCAGCGTGTCGATCCCTTCGGGCGCGGCCCGTTCCGCCTGCCGCAGCATGTCCCCGGCACCGGCCAGATCCCCCTGCATCAGCCGGAAACGGGCATAGTCGGCATAGGCGCGCGCATTGCCGCCCAGGGCAACCGCCTGCTTGAAATGATCTTCGGCAGCCGTGGCATCCTCGTGCTGCAAGGCGGCCAGCGCACGTAGCCTTTCCGCTTCCGGCGTGGCCACGCCGTCGAGCATTTTCACCGCGCTGTCGGGTGAGCGGCGCAGCAAGGCAGCTTCGGCGGACAGTTCGGCCAGTTCGCCCTGCGGCGCGCCGTTGGCGGACAGCTGTTCCAGCAGCGCCCCCGCGCCGTCGCCATCGCCCAGCGCCAGCAAGGTCTTCGCCTGGAGCAGTTGCATCTCCCGGTTGCCGGGGGCCTGCCGCAATGCCTCCACCAGATCGAGGCGGGCCGCCTGGTAATCGTGCGCGGCGAACTCCGCCTGGGCCTTGGCCAGCAGCGCCTCGGGCTTTTCGCCACAGGCCGCAAGCAATGCGAGCGCGGGCAGGAAAACGAGTTTCTTCATGCGCTGAGCACTAAGCCGGGATGTTTGAAAAAATCCTGAAAGCCCCGCCTTTGCCTGTCACCTTCGGCGATACGGTTCCGGGCGGTTTTGCCATCGCGCGCGCCGTTCACCACACTTCCCCCGCGCCTGCCCGCCCCGCCGCCCGGTCGAGCCGGTCCAGCAGGCGCAGAAGCGCGGAATCGCAGGACTTTTTCGCCAGACCGCGATAGCGTCCGGCGCGCATGACCGGGCGGATCGTCCCTTCGAAAGCAAGGCGGGCCAGATCCTCGCCTGTAACCTTCCGCGGGGGCGATCCGAGCGCGACGTCCCATGCGGCGGCGAAGCCTTCCGCACCCGGCCTGCTCCGCAACTGGTACGCGCCCTTGCGGCTCATCCCCACGCGCCGCGCGGCTTCCGAAACCGATCCCGTTTCGGCAAGGAGGCCGATGAAGGCCCCCTGCCGTTCGACCGTCCAGCCATCGCCGCGCCCGCGCAACGGGACCGGCAGAAAAGCGGGCAGGCGGCCGCGAAAGCGGCGGCGCGGCGGATATTGGGAGGCATCGGACGTCATCCGCCAGGATAAACGCGATTTTCCCGCGTGTAGGAAAGCGGTTTTTCGGACGCCCCTCAGCGGTGCAGTTCGGGCACGTAGGGTTCGGTCCGGTTGACGTGCTGGCGCGTGTCTTCGGGATTGCGCGGACAGATCATGTTCGTGCCGTAGACGTCGCGGAAGCCAAGAACCGCCTTCTCCTCGTCGTTCAAGGTTTCGAAGACCCGGTCGTGCAGCCCGGCGATCAGCACGGTCTTCTGGTTGATGACCGGATCGCAGAACAGGGTCGCGATGGAACAGCGCGTGCGGTCCGAAACGTTTTCGCCCGTGCGGTGCCAGGTGCGCCTTTCCCAGATCAGCGCCGTGCCCGGCTCGAGATCGAACGACACCGCCTCGCGCGTCTGGTCGGGACTGGCAGGGTCCATGTCCGGGACAGGCCCCAGATGGCTGGCGGGCACCAGCCGCGTCGATCCGGTTTCGCGGTCGAAGTTTTCCAGTGCCAGCATCATGTTCATGATCAGCGGGCGCGGCGTGGGAAAGCCGAGCAGGGACTGGTCGATATGCATCATCGACACGCCTTCCTTACCCGGTTCCAGGATAACCGCATCCTGCGCGAAGACCTTGTAGAGATTGTGGCCCAGCACGCCCTTGGCATAGGCGCGCACTGTCGGGTTCATAATCAGGTCGATGAAGCACCGCCCCTTGTTGGGCAGGAACGTGACGGTCTGCATCGTGTTGTACGACTGGCGGACGAGATCGCGTTCGCGTTCCAGCGCGCCCTGTTCCAGCACGCGATCGCGCAGGCGCGCCGCTTCCTCGGGCGAAACCAGCCCGCGATGGATGGCGAAACCGAAACGGGCAAGATCTTCCAGCCCCTGCGACACGTCATTCGTGGGGGTCGGTACTTCCAGGCCGGCCGAAGTGGTCGTCATGGCATCTCTCCCATATCGCCATGCCCGCCGCCACGCGGCGAAGGCTTTTCCTTATGGGATACGAGAATGCCGCGTAACGCGGGTGAGCGCCAGCACAATCAGACCATGGCGGGCATTTTTCCGGCCGGCGGGACGGCCGGACAGCGCGCGGCGCTCAGCCTTCGCCGGCGGCTTCGCTCTGCAACTGGACGTAGTTCTGCAGGCCCATGCGTTCGATCAATTCGAACTGGGTTTCGATGAAGTCGACATGCTCTTCCTCGCTTTCGAGGATCTTCTCGAACAGTTCGCGGCTGACGTAGTCGCGCACTTTCTCGCAATGTTCGATCGCGTCGCGCAGCAGGGGGATCGCCTCTTCCTCCAGCGCGAGGTCGGCCTTGAGGATTTCCTCCACCGATTCCCCCACCTTCAGCTTGTGGATCGCCTGGAAGTTGGGCAGCCCTTCGAGGAACAGCACGCGATCGGCCAGCAGGTCGGCATGCTTCATCTCGTCGATCGATTCGTGCCGTTCGTAGTCGGCCAGCTTGTCGATGCCCCAGTTCTTGAGCACCCGGTAATGCAGCCAGTACTGGTTGATCGCGGTCAGTTCGTTGGTCAGCGCCTTGTTCAGGAACTCGATGACCTTGGTATCACCCTTCATCGTTGCCTCCGCATCTGCCGCAGCCGGTAGCTGCAAACTATGCGCCCCATGCTGCAAGTGCGCAAGGCGCGCTGCGCAAGAAACCCGCGTCGAATCCGTATTTTGGGTATTGCCGGGTCAGGCGGCGAAGGCCGCGACCTGTCCGAAATCGCGTTCCTCGACCAGGATGTCTTCCGCATCGTCGAGGCAGCAGCCGCATTGGGGAGCCGCGCCCAGCATGGCGTAGACCGCTTCCGCACCGGCATCGCATTTCCGCGCGGCGCAGCGGAAGTCCTTTTCCTTCAGGGCATTGCAGACACAGAGATACATAGATCGCTCCCTACTGCCCATCATTGTAATGCGAATCGCTTGCATTAGCAAGCCACCTTCGCAGTGGCGTCACCCACCCTGCCGCCGCATCGGCAGCAGCCGCCCATATGTGAGGCAGCGCCAGGCCCATTCCAGCGGTCCCTGCCGGAAA
>JAQVEQ010000134.1 GCA_028697875.1 Novosphingobium sp.
CAGTTCGCCGGCGAACCCCTGCGCGTGATCGAACGGTCGATCGTCCTGCCGGGCAGCAATACCCGCTGGTGGTTCAGCGTGGCCGCCGCGCGCGGCGAGCTGGACTCGCAGATCGCCCGCGTCCGCGCGATCGTGATCTGGAGCTTCGTCGTGCTGGGCGCCGGGCTGTTCGTGCTGGCGGTGTTGCAGACGTGGTACGGCCTTGGCCCTCTGCGCCGCGTGCGCCGCGCCATCGCGCACATGCGCGCGACCGGGACCAACCGCGTGACCGACCCGCTGCCGCTGGAAGTGCAGCCGCTGGTGGACGAATTGAACGCGCTGCTCGAACATACCGAACGGCAGGCGGAAGAGGCGCGAACCCATGCGGGCAATCTGGCCCATGCGCTCAAGACGCCGCTGACGGTCGTCACCAACGCCGCCAGTGCCCATGCGCCGGACCTTGCCGAGACGGTGCTGCGCGAAGTGAAGACGATGCGCCGCCAGATCGACCACCACCTTGCCCGCGCCCGCGCGGTCGGGCGGCGGGCCGGGGGGCAGGCGCGGGCCAGCGTATGGGAAAGCGCGTGTGCGGTGGAGCGGGCAATGGCCCGCCTCTATGAAAACGTCCGCTTCGACGTCGGCGGCAATCGCGAGGCGCTGGTCGCGATCGAGCGGCAGGATCTCGACGAGCTGCTCGGCAACCTGCTCGAAAACGCGGCCAAGTACGGCGGCGGCAGCGTGTTCCTGACCGTCGATGCCGAGCCCGAGGCGCGCGAATGCACCATTCTGGTGGAAGACGATGGCGCCGGTATCCCGGTGAGCGAGCGGACCCGCATCTTCGACCGGGGCGCGCGGCTCGACACGGGCAAGCCGGGCACCGGCCTCGGCCTTGCCATCGTGCGCGACGTCGCGGAAATCTATGGCGGCACGGTCGGCCTCGGTACGAGCGAGGACCTCGGCGGGCTGATGGTGACGCTCAGGCTGCCGCGCGCGGCAGCCTAGCCGGGAATGCCGCCATGGCCGCGCTTAGCGCGCGGCTTTCGCCTGCTGGTGGTGGCGGATCACTTCGTCGATGATGAAGCGCAGGAACTTCTCGGAGAATTCGGGATCGAGGTCCGCGTCTTCCGCCAGCGTGCGCAGGCGGGCGATCTGCCGTTCCTCCCGCGCCGGGTCGGCGGGCGGCAGTTCCATCCGCGCCTTGTATTCGCCCACCGCCTTGGTGATGCGAAAGCGTTCCGCCAGCATGTGAATGAGGGCGGCGTCGATATTGTCTATGCTCTTGCGAAAACCGGCAAGCATGGCGTCATCGGCGGGCGTTTGGGTCATGGGCGCTGCCCTAGCATGGATTCCGCGCTTGCCAAGCGCTGCCATCCGTCCCATGTGCGCCTTTCATGAGCGCCGAGGTTGTTCCCCTGCCACGCAAGCAGCCGTCACTGGCTCCGATCCTGTCTCTCACGGCCACTGCGATGAACGCGGTCAATACTGTGATCCTCGACCGGATGCAGAGCGAAATTCCACTGATTCCGGCGCTTGCTGGGCACCTGATCTCGGGCGGGGGCAAGCGCATGCGCCCGATGCTGACGCTCGCCGGGGCGGAACTGGTCGGCTATCAGGGCACGCGCCATCACAAGCTTTCCGCCGCGGTGGAATTCATCCACACGGCGACCTTGCTGCACGACGACGTCGTCGACGGTTCCGAAACCCGCCGGGGCAAGGAAGCGGCGAATCTCGTGTTCGGCAACCCCGCCACCGTGCTGGTGGGCGACTTCCTCTTCTCCCGCGCGTTCGAACTCATGGTGGAGGACGGCAGCCTCAGGGTGCTGAAGATCCTCGCCGGGGCTTCGGCCGTGATCGCCCAGGGCGAGGTCGACCAGCTGACCGCCCAGCGCGTGATCGAAACCAGCGAAGACCGCTATCTCCACATCATCGGCGCGAAGACCGCCGCCCTGTTCGCCGCCGCCAGCCGGATCGCCGCCGTGGTGGCCGAACGGGACGACACCGAGGAACGGGCGCTGGACGATTACGGCCGCAATCTCGGCATCGCCTTCCAGTTGGTGGACGACGCGATCGACTACGATTCCGACGCCGCCGAAATGGGCAAGGACCGGGGCGACGACTTCCGCGAAGGCAAGATGACCCTGCCGGTGATTCTCGCTTATGCGCGCGGCAGCGACGAGGAACGCCGCTTCTGGCAGGAAGCCATCGCCGGTTTCCGCAACGAGGACGAAGACCTCGCCCATGCGGTCGAATTGATCCGCAGGCACGACGCGGTCAACGCCACGCGCGAACGGGCCCGGATGTATGCCCAGCGGGCGATCGATGCGCTGTCTATCTTCCCCGACAACAAGGCCCGTGCGGCCATGGCCGAAGCCGCGCAATTCGCGGTGGCGCGGGGATATTGAGCTTCCTTTCCGGTTGCGCCGTTACCAGGGAAGCGG
The DNA here is from genome assembly GCA_028697875.1 of Novosphingobium sp. Taxonomy (GTDB): domain Bacteria; phylum Pseudomonadota; class Alphaproteobacteria; order Sphingomonadales; family Sphingomonadaceae; genus Caenibius. Next base: position 2,418 of record JAQVEQ010000134.1, read on the forward strand.
TCCCCGCCGGGCGGCCGTTTCCCGCGCGATGACGGTATCCTGACCGTGTCCGATCTACCTATCCACGCTGTCCTGCCGGAGCTGCTCGGGGCCTTGCGCACCCGCAGTTCGGCGGTCCTGATCGCGCCGCCGGGCGCGGGCAAGACCACGGCGGTCGCGCCTGCCCTGCTGGGCGAGGAATGGTGCACCGGCACGGTGATCCTGCTCAGCCCGCGCCGGGTGGCTGCCCGCGCGGCGGCGGAGCGGATGGCCGAACTCATGGGGGAACAGGCCGGGGAAACGGTCGGCTACCTGACCCGTCTGGACAGCAAGCGCTCGGCCCGGACGCGGATCCTGGTCGTGACCGAGGCGATCTTCGTCGCGCAGATCCTCGACGATCCGGAACTGGCGGGTGTGTCCGCCGTGCTGTTCGACGAAGCGCACGAACGGCACATCGACAGCGACCTGGGGCTCGCGCTGGCGCTGGAAAGCCAGTCGGTCCTGCGCGAGGACCTGCGCGTGCTGGTCATGTCCGCGACTATCGACGGCGCGCGTTTCGCCCGCCTGCTGGGCGAGAACGCGCCGGTGGTGGAGAGCGAGGGCAAGGCCTATCCGCTCGCGATCCGCTGGCTCGGCGCTTCGCCGGAAAAGCGCACCGAAGAGGCCATGGCCAGCGCCATCCTCACCGCCTGGCGGGAGGAGGAGGGCGACGTGCTGGCCTTCCTGCCCGGCGTGCGGGAGATCGAACGCACGGCGGAGCGGCTGGCCGAACGGCTACCGGGTGTGCCGATCCTGCCGCTTCACGGACAAGTCGAACCGGCGGGACAGCGCGCCGCCATCCGCCGCGATCCGCAAGGGCGGCGGCGGATCGTGCTGGCGACCGCGATCGCGGAGACATCGCTGACGCTGGACGGGGTTTCGGTCGTGGTCGATGCCGGGTTGTCGCGCCGCGCGGAATTCGACCTTGCCGCCGGGGTCAGCCATCTGGTGACCGTGCGGGCGAGCCAGGCCGCCGCCGCCCAGCGCGCGGGCCGCGCGGCGCGGCAGGGGCCGGGCGTGGCCTATCGCCTGTGGGAAGAGGCCGCGCACGCCGGGCGCCCAGAATTCGACCCGCCCGAGATCGCGACAGTGGACCTTGCGCCGCTCACGCTTGCGCTGGCGCAATGGGGGGCGGGCGATCCGCGGGCCTTGCCGTGGCTCGATCCGCCGCCCGAAGCCGCGCTGTCCGCCGCGCGCGGGCGGTTGCAGGCGCTGGGTGCGCTCGACGGGGAAGGGCGGATAACGGCGCGCGGGCGGCAGATCGCCAGCTTGCCGATGGACCCGGCGCAGGCGGCCATGGTCCTGTTCGGCGCGGAACATGGCGTGGCGGAGGAAGCCGCGCGGCTGGCGCTGCTGATGCAGGAACGCGGGCTCGGCGGGCGGGGGGAAGACCTCGGCGCGCGGCTGGCGCGATGGGATGCGGACCGCTCCGGACGGGCACAGGCGGCGCGCAAGCTGGCCGACGGCTGGGCGAGGCGGGCGCGTGCCCTTCGACAGACCCAGGGCGAGCGGGGAGAGGCGCCGCCTCTCGGCGTGCTGCTCGCCATGGCGCTGCCGGACAATGTGGCGCGACGGCGCGATTCCACGGGCGAGAACTGGCTCTCGGCCGGGGGCAGGGGCTACATTCTCGATCCCGCTTCGCCGCTGGCGAGCGCGGAATGGCTGGTGATCGGCGATGCCCAGGGGCAGGCCAAGGGCGCGCGGATCATGGCCGGGATCGCGCTGATGGCGGACGAGGTCGAGCAATGGCTGGGCACGCGGATGGAACGCCGCTCGACCCTGCGCTGGAACGAGGCCGAAGGGCGCGTCGAGGCGCGGCTGGAGCGGCGGCTGGGTGCGATTACGCTGGCGAGCGGGCCGGACCCGAAGCCGGATCGCCAGGCGGTTGTGGACATGCTTGTGGACAAGGCACGGGAAAAGCTGTCGGAAATCCTCCCGCCCGCGCTCATGGCACGGGCGCATTACGCCGGACTGGAAGCGCTCGCGCCCGGACGGCTGGCGGAAGAGGCGGGGGACTGGCTTGCTCCGCTGCTCGAAGGGCGGCGGGATCTGGATGTGCCGAAGGGGGCGCTGACCGATGCCCTGCTGGCGCGGCTCGACTGGGACAGCCGCCAGAGACTCGACCGGCTGGCCCCGCGCGAATTCGTCAGCCCGGCAGGCACACACCACGCCATCGACTATGCGCACGAAGGCGGGCCCGCGGTGGAAGTGCGGGTGCAGGCGCTGTTCGGGCTCGACCGGCACCCCACGGCGGGCGACACGCCGCTGCTGCTCGAGCTGACCTCGCCTGCCGGACGGCCGATCCAGACGACCCGCGACCTGCCGGGGTTCTGGCGCGGATCGTGGCGCGATGTGGCGAAGAACATGAAGGGCCGCTATCCCAAGCACCGCTGGCCGGACGAGCCATGGGCGGAAAAGCCCAGTCTGAAGACAAAGAACGCCTTCCAACGCGGCGCAGGTTGAATTAGAGGAACCGGGCCGCTCACCAGCGACCCGCAAGCGCGACTGCCCGGCGTTTGAGGGCCAAAGAGGACCAGAATGACCGCACGCATTTACCAACGCCCGAAGAACGCCATGCAGTCCGGCAAGGCGCTTTGCGACCAGTGGGTTCTCGAATTCGCTCCGGCCGAGGCGCGCAGGCCCGATCCCTTGATGGGCTGGGCCGGCAGCGGCGATACCCAGGCGCAAGTCCAGCTCAAGTTCCCGAGCAAGGAGGACGCCAAGGCCTATGCCGCGAAATACGGGATTGCCGCGCGGGTCCACGCCACGCCGCCCAAGCGGCTGAAGATCCAGGCCTACGCCGACAATTTCCGCTAGGTTCCGCTCCCCCACACCGGGTGTGGGCCTGCGGCCCGTGTCGCTTTCCTGTTGAATAGTTTCTGCTTCCCCGCCATATGCCCGCCCGGGAGTCGGTCGGACGCTTGCGTCCGCCAACCTGGTCAGGTCCGGAAGGAAGCAGCCACAACGGGTTGCGGCGGGTCGGCCGGCTCCTCTTTTCCCCAGGAACGCTGGCCCTTTTCTCCTGACAAGCGGGGCGTGAGGCCCTAGTCTGCGCGCGATGGTCGATTCATCCGACATGTTTGGCGACGAGCCGGAAACGGAAGGCGAGGATACGACGCCGACCGCGGCCGAATTGGAGGCTGCGGGGCAGTCGTCGATGTTCGGCGCGCCGGAGCCTGCGCCCGAACCCCGTCCCGAACCCGCTCCCGAGCCCGCACCCCCTGCGGCCGCGCCCGAACCGGCGCCCCAGCCGGCGGCCGCATCTGCCGTGCCGCCGTCCGCCGCGCAGCCCTATCGCGTTCTGGCGCGCAAGTACCGGCCGCAGACCTTTGCCGAACTGATCGGGCAGGAGGCGATGGTCCGCACGCTCGCCAACGCGATCGAGCGGGACCGGCTGGCCCATGCCTTCCTGATGACCGGGGTGCGCGGGGTCGGCAAGACGTCCACCGCGCGGCTGATCGCCAAGGCGCTCAATTGCATCGGGCCCGACGGGCAGGGCGGGCCGACGATCGACCCGTGCGGCCAGTGCGAACCGTGCCGCGCGATTGCCGAAGGGCGCCATATCGACGTGATCGAAATGGACGCCGCCAGCCATACCGGCGTCGACGACGTGCGCGAGATCATCGAAGCGGTCCGCTACGCCGCGGTCAGCGCGCGCTACAAGATCTACATCATCGACGAAGTCCACATGCTGTCCCGCAATGCTTTCAATGCCTTGCTCAAGACACTTGAGGAACCGCCCGCACATGTGAAATTCCTGTTCGCGACCACCGAGGTGGACAAGCTGCCGGTCACGGTGCTGTCGCGCTGCCAGCGTTTCGACTTGCGCCGTATTCCGACCCCGATGCTGCAGGGACACTTCGCCGGGATCTGCGGCAAGGAAGGGGTCGAAGCCGACGAAGAGGCGCTGCACCTGATCGCCGCCGCTGCCGAAGGCTCGGTGCGCGACGGTCTTTCGATCCTCGACCAGGCGATTGCCCACGCCGATCTCGACACCGGCGGACGCGTGGTGGCCGGGCGGGTGCGCGACATGCTTGGCCTGGCCGACAAGTCCGCCCAGCGCGACCTGTTCGCCGCGATTCTCGGCGGCGATGCGACGGCGCTGCTCGAAGGGATGGACCGGCAATATGCTTTGGGGGTGGAACCGCTGGCGCTGATGCGCTCGCTGATGGACCTCACGCACCGGATCACCGTGGCCCAGATCGGCCGCAGCGGTGCGGATGCCCCGACGGCGGAAGAACGCGCCGCGATCGAGGAATGGGCGGAAAAGCTGGGTGCGGCGCAGTTGCACCGGCTGTGGCAATTGCTGCTCAAGGGGCACGACGAAGTGCGCAATGCGCCCGACCCGCAGGTCGCCGCGCAAATGGCGCTGCTGCGCGTGCTCCATGCCGCCGACCTGCCCGATCCCGGCTCGCTGGTGAAAAAACTGGAGGAAATGGCCGCCAACGGCATTGCCCCGGCGGCGCCGGCTCCGGCTGCGCAGGGGGAAGGGGCGGCTCCGTCGCCCGCGCCGGTCGCTGCGCTCGACTGGAAGGCGCTGGTCGACAAGGTCGACATGGCCGGCCATTTGCGGATCGCCCAGTTGATGCGCGACTGGCTGCGGGTGATCGAACTGGCGCCGGGCAAGCTGGTCTTCGCGCTGGTGCCCGGCCTGGCGGTCGATCCCGTTTCGGAACTGCGCGATGCGCTGTACAAGGCGACCGGCACGAAATGGCAGGTCGAAAAGGGCGAAGGCGCAGGCGCGCCGTCCCTGCGCGAACTGGCGGACGCGGAAAAGGCCGATGCGGCGGAGGCCCTGCGGCGCGAACCTCTGGTAGAGGCCGCGCTGGCTGCTTTCCCCGAGGCCAGGATTGTCGAGGAAGACGCTTCGGCCCGCGGGCACGAACGTCAATGGACCAAGAGAGCTTGAGGATTATCCGATGAAATCGATGGAAGAGATGCTCAAGGCCGCCCAGCAGGCTGCCGAGACCATCCAGAAGCAGATGAACGAAGCGCAGGCCAAGCTGGACGCGCTCGAAGTGGAAGGCGTTTCGGGCGGCGGGCTGGTCAAGATCCGCTGCAGCGCCAAGGGCCGCGTGCTCGGGGTGTCGATCGACGACAGCCTAATGGTGCCGGACGACAAGCAGATGCTCGAAGACCTCGTCACCGCCGCCTTCAACGACGCGCGGACCAAGGCCGACCAGGTCGCCAACGACGAAATGGGCAAGATGCAGCAGGGCCTCGGCTTGCCGCCGGGCTTCAATTTTCCCGGAATCGGCTGAACAGGCGCAGGCGGGTTCGCCCGTTGCTGTAAGGCGAGGTTCATTCGCGAGACTGCATGTGGGCGGCCTGTTCCCGTAAACAAAACGCGTGACCGGCTCGGATTGGTCGTGGCGCGGCTATCAGAGTCGATTTTCTTTGCTCAAGCCGGTCGATGGTCTCTCCGCTCTCTTGCCCGCGCGCCTTCG
>JAQVEQ010000135.1 GCA_028697875.1 Novosphingobium sp.
GCTCGATGGTCAGCTGGTAGAGCGACAGGTGCCCGGTGCCGAATCCCAACGCGCGTTCCAGTTCGGCCCGCCATGCTTCGACGGTCTGCCCCGGCCGGGCGTATATCAGGTCGAATGTCACCCGCCCGAATGCGTTCTGCGCCGTCTCCAGCGCCTTGAGCCCTTCTTGCGCGCCATGAAGCCGCCCGAAGAACTTGAGCGTTTCGTCGTCGAGCGCCTGCAGGCCCAGCGAGACGCGATTGATCCCCACACCGGCCAGATCCCTGAAATTCCCGGCCTCCACCGACGAGGGATTGGCTTCCAGCGTGATCTCGATGCCCGGCGCGAAGCCCCAGAGGCTTTCCGCCTCGCGCAGCAGCGCCTCGACCAGAGCGGGCGGCATCAGGGAAGGGGTACCGCCGCCGAAGAAGATGCTTTCCAGCCGCTCGCCCCCGGCCAGTGCCGCCTCGTGCCGCATATCGGCCAGCAAGGCGGCCTGCCATTGCCCATGGTCGACCCCGTCCCGGACATGCGAGTTGAAGTCGCAGTAGGGGCACTTCCTCAGGCAGAAGGGCCAATGGATGTAGAGCGCGCGAGCCACGGGCTTACCTTATACCAATGTTCGCCGATCGGCACCCATGTGCCCTTCCAGCTGGAACGGGCCGGGCGGCGTCACCTTTCGCGGAACGGAAAATAACCCGGCCGTCAACCACTTTTACATTTAGAAACAGTCCCTTGCGCCAAAACGGTGTAACCTTCCGCCAGACGCGTTCCGCCATCTGCCCGACGCCTGGCGGAAGATGGCATTCGGTCCGCGCATTGCCGGCACCATGGCAGGTCCATCGCATGTAGGAAACGCCTTGCGCTCGGCCCGTCCAATCGGCCGGGCGCGCCGCTATCACCCGCCGAACTGTTCCGCGACCAGCTTGGCGAAAGCGTCGGCGCGGTGGCTGATGCGGTGCTTTTCCTCGGGGTCGATCTCGGCAAAGGTTTCGCTGCGGCCGCTGGGCACGAAGACGGGGTCGTAACCGAAGCCCTTGCCGCCGCGCGGCGGCCAGCTGAATGTGCCGTCGGCCCGGCCTTCGTAGACCGCCGTATCGCCGTCCGGCCAGGCGATCGCCAGGACGCAGGAGAACCAGCAGGCGCGGTCCGCATCGGGCCCGATCGCTTGCAGCATCCCTTCGACCTTGCCCATCGCCATGTACCAGTCGCGGCCCGGTTCGCCTTCGAACCACTGCCGTTCGGCCCAGTCGGCGGTGTAGACGCCCGGACGGCCGCCCAGCGCTGCGACCGACAGCCCGCTATCGTCGGCGAGGCAGGGCAGCTGCGAAGCATCCGCCGCCGCCCGCGCCTTTATCAGTGCGTTTTCGACGAAGGTCGTGCCGGTTTCCACCGGCTCCGGCAGGCCCAGCGCGCCGGCCGAGATGCATTCCACCCCGTAAGGCGCGAGCAGGGCCGAAATCTCCCGCAGCTTGCCCGCATTGTGCGTGGCAATGACGAGTTTGCCGGAGCCGAGCTTGCGCGTCACTTTACGGCCGCTTCCTGTGCGCCGTAGATCCGTTCGCACCCGATCCGGGCGAGGCGGAGCAGGCGAAGAAGCCCTTCCTCGTCATAAGGCGCGCCTTCCGCCGTCGCCTGCGCTTCGGCGATCTTGCCGCCTTCGATCAGGACGAAATTGGCGTCCGCATCGGCGGAACTGTCTTCGACATAGTCGAGATCGAGTACCGGCGTGCCCTGATAGATTCCGCAGGAAATCGCCGCGACTTTCGCGGTCAGGGGGTCTTCCGCAATCGCGCCGGACGCCATCAGCTTGTTCACGGCAAGGCGCAGCGCCACCCAGGCGCCGGAAATGGCCGCCGTGCGGGTCCCGCCATCGGCCTGGATCACGTCGCAGTCGAGCGTGATCTGCCGTTCGCCGAGCTTCTTGAGATCGGTCACCGCGCGCAGGGAACGGCCGATCAGGCGCTGGATTTCCTGCGTCCGCCCGGTCTGCTTGCCCTTGGCCGCTTCGCGGCTGCCGCGCGTGTGCGTGGCGCGGGGCAGCATCGAATATTCCGCCGTGACCCAGCCTTCGCCCTTGCCGCGCAGGAACGGCGGCACCCGTTCCTCGACGCTGGCGGTGACGAGCACGCGCGTATCGCCAAAGGAAATCAGGCACGACCCTTCCGCATGTTTGGTGAAGCCGGTCTGGATGTCGATAACGCGCATTTCGTCGGGCGCGCGGCCGGAAGGTCGCATGGGAAATCCTCGTGAATGTGAATCGTGGGGATCGTTAGGCCCTTACGGCTTGTGAGAGCAAGGGCAGTGACTAAATTGGGGCCATGGCAAGCCACAGCGTCACAGAACTGACCGATCGCGCGCGCGACATCTTCCGCCTCGTGGTGGAGGAATACCTGTCGAGCGGGCAGCCGGTCGGCTCCAGGACGCTGGCGGGCGCGCGGCAGGTAAACCTTTCGCCCGCTTCGATTCGCTCGGTCCTGGCGGAACTCGAATCACGCGGCCTGCTGGCCGCACCGCATACCAGCGCCGGGCGCATGCCGACCGAAATGGGCCTGCGCCTGTTCGTGGACGGGATCATGCAAGTGGCCGAACCCACGGTGGAAGAACGCGCGGCGATCGAACGCCACTTGTCCCAGCCCGGGCCGATAGAACAGGCGCTGGAAGCGACGACAGTGCTGCTGTCCAACCTCTCGGCCGCCGCAGGCGTGGTCATGGTGCCGAGCCGCGAGCCGCGCCTGGCACAGATGAACCTCGTGCTGCTGGCCCCGGGCAAGGCCCTGGCCGTACTGGTGGGCGAAGACGGCCATATCGAGAATCGCCTGCTCGACCTGCCGCCGGGCCTGCCGGCTTCCGCGCTGGAACAGGCGACGAATTACATCACGGCGCATCTCGGCGGCCGCACGCTGACCGAAGCGGCGCGCGTCATGGGGCAGGAAATCGCTTCCGGCCGCTCCGCGCTCGACGCGGCGAGCCGCGACCTGGTCGAACGCGGGCTTGCCGTCTGGAGCGAGGACGCCTCCCAGCGCCCGGTCCTGATCGTGCGCGGCCAGGCCAACCTGCTCGACGAAAGCGCGCTGGGCGATATCGAGCGCGTACGCCAGCTGCTCGACGACATCGAAAACAAGCAGTCGATCTCCGAATTGCTGGAAACCGCGCGCGAGGCCGATTCTACCCGGATCTTCATCGGTTCGGAAAACCGGCTCTTCGCGCTTTCGGGGTCGTCGGTCATCGCGTCGCCCTATCGCGACCGCGAAGGCAAGGTGGTCGGCGTCGTCGGGGTTATCGGCCCGACGCGGTTGAATTATGCGCGCGTCGTCCCCATGGTGGACTTCACCGCCCAGTCGCTGGGCAAGCTTATCGGATAGCTGGAAACATACGGACAATGACTAACGACAAGACGCAGCCGCAGGACGATCCCGCGGTAGCCGCCGAATTGAAGGGTGTTCCCGAGGACATGCTCGAAGGGGGAGACGAAACCGCACTGGGCGAACTCGACAAGCTGCAGGCGCAGCTCGAAACCGCGCAGCAGGACGTGCTCTATGCCCGCGCGGAAACCCAGAACGTCCGCCGCCGCCTGGAAAAGGACATTTCCGACGCCCGCACCTATGCCGCAACCGGCTTTGCCCGCGACATCCTGAGCGTGGCCGACAACCTTTCCCGCGCGCTGGATTCGGTCCCCGCCGAACTGCGCGAGGACGAGAAGCTGAAAAGCCTCATCGCCGGGATCGAGGCGACCGCCCGGGAAATCGACAAGGTCTTCGGCGCGCACGGCATCAGCCGGATCGCGGCCAAGGGCCTGCCGCTCGACCCCAACCAGCATCAGGCGATGATGGAAGTCCCCTCGGCAGAGGTGGAGCCCGGCACCGTGGTGCAGGAACTTCAGGCCGGTTACATGATCCGCGACCGCCTGCTGCGCCCGGCCATGGTCGCGGTGGCGAAGAAGCCGGACTGAGGTTCAGCCCGCGCCAGGAAAGGCAACCAGCGCCTCATAGGCAGAAGCATCCGCCACGCCGGGCAGTTTCACGCCGCTCCTCAGCAGGAAGGCGTGGCGGACGATTTCGGCCTGCTGTTCGATGCCATAGCGCTCCAGCGTCCAGCCGGGCTTGAGACTGTAGCTGTAATTGCGCGAGACCATGCCGCGCAGCAGGACATAGGGCCTGCCGCGCGTCTGCGCCTGCCAGACATGCGTCATCTCGTGCAGGAAATGGCCTTGCCGATGCAGCGAGGCTGCGGCGAAATCGTCGCAATAGAACGCGTCGGCCGGGTGAAAATGGACATGCCCCCACGGGGCCATCATCCGGTTGCGCGGCTGAAACGGAAACCACTTGCGCCGCCGCAAGGTGACGCGCGCGCAATCGACCGCATCGCCGAAAATGCCCCGGACCAGGGCCATCTCGCCTTCCGTCAGCGGCCGTTCGCCGCCGGGAGGACAAGTGGCCCCAGCCGGAGCCGCCGTGTCGTTCAGTTGCCGCCCCCGGGCGCTTCGACCGTCGCATCGAAGCTCATCTTGTCGCCTCCGGCGAAAGTCAGCGTCACTTCGGCGGTCTTCCCCGCGGTAAGCGACGGATCGATCCCCATCGCCATGACATGCTTGCCGCCGGGTTCGAACTTCGCCGTCTCGCCCTTGGTCAGGTTGAGGGGAGGCAGCGGCCCCATCTGCGTCACGCCGTTGGCAGTGACCGTCTGGTGCATCATGGCTTCCTTCACGCCGGCGATTTCCACCTTGCGCAGGACCGCGTAATCGTCACCGTTATAAGTGATGTCGAAATAGAGCACACCGGGATTGCCCGATACCGCCGGCAGCACGAGACGGCCATTGGCGACTTCGACCCCGGGTTTTCCTTCGGTTTCGGCAGGCGGTGCCTTGTCCTGTCCGCATGAAGCGAGCGTGATGCCAGCCAGGGCCAGGGCAACGGACGCGAAGATGGTCGATTTCATGTTTATTCTCTCCTTCTTCCCGATTGCGGAAACTAGCCCCCGCCATCCCTTGTGCAAGGAAAAACCACACCTATATCGCCGGGCAAAGAGGGCCTTCATCCTGCGGGGCCCTTTGAGCCGCGTAAGCTGCCTTGCCACTCTTGGGAGGTAAACCACGCGGTGTCCACACTTGACTAGGATGAGGAAATAATGGGCAAAGTTATCGGTATCGACCTTGGTACGACCAACAGCTGCGTCGCGGTGATGGATGGCGGCAAACCCAAGGTCATCGAAAATTCGGAAGGCGCGCGCACGACCCCGTCGATCGTCGCTTTCACCAAGGACGGGGAGCGCCTGATCGGCCAGCCCGCCAAGCGCCAGGCGGTGACCAACCCCGACAATACGCTGTTCGCGATCAAGCGCCTGATCGGCCGCCGCTTCGACGATCCCATGACCAAGAAGGACATGGAACTCGTCCCCTACACGATCGCCAAGGGCAAGAACGGCGACGCCTGGGTCACGGCCGGCGGCGAAGACTACAGCCCGTCGCAGATTTCCGCCTTCATCCTGCAGAAGATGAAGGAAACGGCGGAAAGCTACCTCGGCGAAACCGTCACGCAGGCGGTCATCACCGTTCCCGCCTACTTCAACGACGCGCAGCGCCAGGCGACCAAGGACGCCGGCCAGATCGCGGGCCTCGAAGTGCTGCGCATCATCAACGAACCGACCGCGGCCGCGCTCGCCTATGGCCTCGACAAGGACGAAGGCAAGACCATCGCCGTCTACGACCTTGGCGGCGGTACGTTCGACATCTCGATCCTCGAGATCGGCGACGGCGTGTTCGAAGTGAAGTCGACCAACGGCGATACTTTCCTCGGCGGTGAAGACTTCGACAGCACGCTGGTCGAATACCTGGCCGACGAGTTCAAGAAGAAGGAGAACATGGATCTCCGGACCGACAAGCTTGCCCTCCAGCGGCTCAAGGAAGCCGCCGAAAAGGCCAAGATCGAACTGTCGAGCAGCCAGCAGACCGAAATCAACCTGCCCTTCATCACCGCGCGCATGGAAGGCGGCTCCACCACGCCGCTGCACCTCGTCGAAACGATCACTCGCTCGCAGCTCGAAAAGCTGGTCGACAAGCTGATCCAGCGCACGCTGGAACCGTGCAAGAAGGCCCTGGCCGACGCCGGGATCGACAAGGGCAGCGTGGACGAAGTGGTCCTCGTCGGCGGCATGACCCGCATGCCCAAGGTGCGCGAAGTGGTCGAACAGTTCTTCGGCAAGAAGCCGCACACCGGCGTGAATCCGGACGAAGTCGTCGCCATGGGCGCGGCGATCCAGGCCGGCGTGCTCCAGGGCGACGTCAAGGACGTGCTGCTGCTCGACGTGACCCCGCTGTCGCTGGGCATCGAGACGCTGGGCGGCGTGTTCACCCGCATGATCGACCGTAACACGACGATCCCGACCAAGAAGACGCAGGTCTACTCGACTGCCGAGGACAACCAGCAGGCGGTGACCATCCGCGTCTTCCAGGGCGAACGCGAAATGGCGGCCGACAACAAACTGCTCGGCCAGTTCGACCTGGTCGGCCTTCCGCCGGCGCCGCGCGGCGTGCCGCAGATCGAGGTCACGTTCGACATCGACGCCAACGGTATCGTGAACGTGTCCGCCAAGGACAAGGGCACCGGCAAGGAACAGCAGATCCGCATCCAGGCCTCGGGCGGCCTTTCGGAATCCGACATCGACCAGATGGTGCAGGACGCCGAGAAGTTCGCCGAAGAGGACAAGAAGCGGCGGGCCGAGGCGGAAGCCAAGAACAACGCCGACAGCCTTGTCCACGCGACCGAGAAGCAGCTCGAAGAGAACGGCGACAAGATCGACGCCGCGCTCAAGAGCGAGATCGAGGCCGCGATTGCCGAGACCAGGACCGCGATCGAAAGCGGCAATGCCGACGACATGACCGCCAAGTCGCAGAACCTGACCCAGCTCGCCATGAAGATGGGCCAGGCCATCTACGAGAAGGAACAGGCCGCCGGTGGCGCAGCTCCCGAAGGGGGCGATGCTTCGGCCGCTCAGGAAGACGTCGTCGATGCCGAATTCTCGGAAGTCGACGAAGAGAACAAGGGCTGATTGCCTGATGGAAACTGAAACCGCCGCCGGTGCATCGCGCGCCGGCGGCGGTTAGGTTCGGGACGGGGCAATGGCTACCGAAATCGATTACTACGAATTGCTCGAGGTCGAGCGGACGGCGGATGAAAAGACGCTGAAATCCGCCTACCGCAAGCTCGCCATGCGCTATCACCCGGACCGCAATCCGGGCGATGCGGAAAGCGAATCCAGGTTCAAGGCGATCAACGAGGCATACGATTGCCTCAAGGACCCGCAGAAACGCGCGGCCTACGATCGCTTCGGCCATGCAGCCTTCCAGCAAGGCGGATTCGGCGGCGCGGGCCAGCACGGTCCGCAGGGCGCCGATTTCGGCGACCTGGGCGACATCTTCGAAACCATTTTCGGTTCCGCCTTCGGTGGCGGAGGCGGGCGAGCACGCCCGCGGCGCGGCGCCGACCTGCGCTACGACATGGAAATCTCGCTCGACGAGGCATTCCACGGCAAGGAAACGCAGATCGAGGTCGAAGTCTCGACCCATTGCGATGCCTGCGACGGATCCGGCGCGGAACCGGGCACCGGCACGCGTCATTGCGGCACCTGCCAAGGCGCGGGCAAGGTTGCCTCCCGCCAGGGCTTCTTCGTGGTGGAGCGGACCTGTCCGCAATGCCACGGACGCGGCGAGATCATCGAGAACCCCTGCCACGCCTGCGGCGGCGAAGGCCGGGTCGACAAGCTTCAGACACTGGACGTGACGATCCCGCCCGGAGTCGACAACGGCACGCGCATCCGCCTGTCCGGCAAGGGCGAGGCCGGGCCGATGGGCGCCCCGCCGGGCGACCTTTACATCTTCCTCCAGGTCCGCCCGCATCGCG
>JAQVEQ010000136.1 GCA_028697875.1 Novosphingobium sp.
TGCGGACGATGTAGAGCAGAATACCCTTGGTTTTCTGCGATTTCTAGGGCTTTTCGAGGATGTGCTGAGAAAGGGCGGTGGTGGACAGGGCTAGATTCGAACTAGCGTACGCTTGCGCGGGCAGATTTACAGTCTGCTGCCTTTAACCACTCGGCCACCTGTCCACACCAGTGTCGGCTGCGGGCGAACCCGCTGGTCTTGGTGCGCCCCGCGAGGGGGCTGTCCGACCGAGAGGCGCCCCAATGGCGAAGCGACGCTTGCCTGTCAATGGGGGGGCTGGCAGGAGGCGGAGGAAAGTTTGCCGACAGGGAGTTTCGATGAGCAATAACGGTTCCAAGCGCGCACTACGCGGACGCGCCGGACGGATGCAGGGCGGACGCGGTTCCGGCCGGGCGAGCAAGGGGATGGTCCGGCTTTGGGGCCGCCATGCGGTCGAGGCCGCGCTGATGAATCCCCAGCGCCAGCATCGCAAGCTCTGGGCCACGCGCGAGGGAATCGATTCCCTGTGCGGCGACCTGCCACCGGAATTCCCGGTCGAATACGCGCAAGCGCCGGACCTGGCGCGGCTGGTCGCGCGCGATGCGCCGCATCAGGGGCTGGTGCTGGAATGCGAACCGCTGCCCGATCTCCATCTCGACGAAGTGCTCGATGCCGATTCGGGGGGGCCGATCGTCGTGCTCGACCAGGTGACCGATCCGCACAACGTCGGGGCCATCCTGCGTTCCGCCGCCGCGTTCGACGCCGCCGCGATCGTGACGCAGGACCGCCACGCCCCGCCCGAATCGGGCGCGCTCGCCAAGTCGGCGTCCGGCGCGCTCGAAGTGGTGCCGTGGGTGCGGGTTGTTAACCTCGCCCGGGCATTGGAGCAGATAGCCGAAGCCGGATACTGGCGAATCGGCCTGGCGGGCGAAGCGGAAGCGACTCTGGCCGAAGCCCTGCCCGCCGGCCCGGTCGCACTGGTGCTCGGCGCGGAAGGCGAAGGCATGCGGCACAACATCGCCGAACATTGCGATGCCCTTGCCCGCCTGCCGATCAGCGAGGCGATGGAAAGCCTCAACGTCTCCAATGCCGCGGCCATCGCGCTTTATGCCGCGGCGACAAGGAGGGAAGACGAATGACCGCGATACCGACCGATCTCGTCCGCCGGGCCAGCGCGGCCCTGCTTGCCTGCGGCCTGGCCGCCTTGCTTTCGGCCTGTTTCGTCACGCCGGGGCATTTCACCTCGTCGCTCGACATCCGCAAGGATGGGCATTTCACGTTCGCCTACCGGGGCGAGATCTTCATGCTCGCATTCAGCAAGCTGGGCGAAGAAGCCAAGGACGAGGAATTCAAGCCCTCCCCCTGTCATGCCGACGGCACGGACAAGGAACGGGACTGCACCGGCGCCGAACTGGCCCTCCAGCGCAAGCAGTGGGCGGACGGTGCCGGTGAACGGGCCGCCAAGCGCAAGCGCGAGGCGGAGGAAATGCGCGCCTTCCTCGGCGGGATCGATCCGTCGGACCCGAAAGCGGCCGAGAAATTCGCCGAAAAGCTGCAACGGCAGGCCGGGTGGCGGAGCGTGACCTACAAGGACAACGGGCTGTTCGATGTCGATTTCGCGATCGGCGGGACACTCGGCTACGACTTCTCCTTCCCCAGCATGGAGCAGGTCGCCAATGCCAATCCCTTCGTCCAGCTTTCCCTGCGCGAGGACGGAAGCGTGCGGATGGATGCCCCAGCGTTCGGCGCATCGGGTTCGGATCCGCTCCAGCTGATGGCGATGGGCCAGGCGATGTCCGATGGGGACAAGAAGAAGGACGGCCCCGATTTTCCCGAGATGGCCGGCACGTTCACGCTCACTACCGATGCGGCAATCCTGGCCAACAACACGGACGAAGGCCCGCAGGCCATGGCCGGCGGGCAGAAGCTGGAATGGACGGTCGGCGGCCGCAACCGCATGCCGCCCATGGCGCTGGTGCAACTTCAGCGTTGAAGCGCGGATTCTTCCGCCGCCCGCGTAACGGGCACAGCAAAAACCGCGTGCAGCCAAAGCTACACGCGGTTTTTTGCCACTCGAGCCGCGAGGCGCAGCGGCCCGGCAGTTCCGGTCTTAGTTGACCGCGTCCTTCAGGCCCTTGCCGGCCTTGAACTTCGGCTGAGTCGAAGCCTTGATGGTCATCGCTTCACCGGTGCGCGGGTTACGGCCGGTCGAGGCCTTGCGCTTCGCGGTCGAGAAAGTGCCGAAACCGACCAGGCGCACTTCGTCGCCCTTCGCCAGCGCCGCGGTGATCGAGTCGAAAACACCCTCAACGGCCTTGGTCGCGTCATTACGGGAAAGGCCGCTGGAATCGGCAACGGCGCTGATCAGATCGTTCTTGTTCATGGTCTTTATAAACCCCCTACCTAGAGAAAATTCGTGATCGTTGAATCGCCTCTCCAACGGTCGGGGACTTGAGCGGGTTTTAATCTCGCTGTCAAAGGCAAAAACGGCGCAAAAGTGCGGTTTTCAACCGTTTCACCCTCATTTTCGACGAACCGTTTGCCGCAGCACCGCGATGCTGCGCTGCGGAAGCCCGAAGGCTTCCGCAGACAGTATCCGAGTCGCTGCGATGCAGCAGGATCAATGAGCGGTTTGCGAAGCCGAACCGCCCGCCGCGGAATGACCCGGCTGGCTCGCCAGATCGTCGTCCTCGGTCCATTCGATCGCGACGAGCTTTTCGGTCAGAGCCCGCTCCAGCACCTCGTCGACGTGCGACACGGGGATGATTTCCAGCCCCTGTTTCACGTTGTCGGGGATCTCGACCAGGTCCTTCACGTTCTCTTCCGGGATCAGCACGGTCTTGATCCCGCCACGCAGCGCGGCCAGCAGCTTCTCCTTGAGGCCGCCGATCGGCAACACCCGCCCGCGCAGGGTGACTTCGCCGGTCATGGCGACGTCGGGATGCACGGCGATGCCCGTCAGCGTGGACACGATCGAGGTGACCATGCCGATGCCCGCACTCGGCCCATCCTTCGGCACCGCCCCTTCGGGCAAGTGAATGTGGATGTTCTTGCGCTGGAACAGCGAGGGCTTGATCCCATAGGCCGGTGCCCGCGCCTTCACGAAGCTGAACGCGGTCTGGATCGACTCGTTCATCACTTCGCCGAGCTTGCCGGTGGTCTTGATCTCGCCCTTGCCCGGCGTGGTGACGCTTTCGATCGTCAGCAAGTCGCCGCCCACTTCGGTCCAGGCGAGCCCGGTGACCGCACCGACCTGCGCCTCGTCGTCCGACATGCCGTGCTTGAACTTGCGCACCCCGGCGAAGTCGCTGAGATTTTCCGGCGTGATCGTGACGCTTTCGGCTTCCTTCTCGAGGATCTTGCGCAGCGCCTTGCGCGCCAGCCGCGCGACTTCGCGCTCCAGCGTGCGGACGCCCGCCTCGCGGGTGTAGTAGCGGATGAGGTCGCGCAGGGCCTCTTCGGTCAGAGTGAATTCACCCTTGCGCAGCCCATGCGCCTTCACCTGCTTGGGCACCAGGTGCCGTTCGGCGATCTCGACCTTCTCGTCCTCCGTATAGCCTTCGAGCCGGATGATCTCCATGCGGTCGAGCAGCGGCTGCGGCAGATTGAGGCTGTTGGCCGTGCACACGAACATCACGTCCGACAGATCGTATTCCAATTCCAGATAGTGGTCCTGGAACTTGGCGTTCTGTTCGGGATCGAGCACTTCGAGCAGGGCCGAAGCCGGATCGCCCCGGAAATCCTGGCCGAGCTTGTCGATCTCGTCGAGCAGGAACAGCGGGTTGGACGTGCCGGCCTTGCGCAGGTTCGACACGATCTTGCCCGGCAGCGAGCCGATGTAGGTCCGCCGGTGGCCGCGGATTTCCGCTTCGTCGCGCACACCGCCCAGCGACTGGCGCACGAATTCGCGGCCCGTCGCCTTGGCGATGGACTTGCCGAGGCTGGTCTTGCCGACGCCCGGCGGGCCGACGAGGCACAGGATCGGTCCCTTCAGCTTGTTGGTGCGGGCCTGGACCGCCAGATATTCGACGATCCGTTCCTTGACCTTGTCGAGCGCGTAGTGATCCTCGTCGAGAACCGCCTGCGCCTTGGCGATGTCCTTTTTCAGGCGGCTCTTCTTGCCCCACGGCAGGCCGAGCAGCACGTCGAGGTAATTGCGGATGACAGTCGCCTCGGCGCTCATCGGCTGCATGGTCTTGAGCTTCTTGAGCTCGCCCACCGCCTTGGCCCGGGCTTCCTGCGACAGCTTGAGGCCGTCGATCTTTTCCTGCAGCTCGGCGATCTCGTTCACTTCGCCTTCGTCGCCGCCGCCCAGTTCGCTCTGGATCGCCTTCAACTGTTCGTTGAGGTAATATTCGCGCTGGGTCTTCTCCATCTGCCGCTTCACGCGGCCGCGGATCTTGCGTTCCACCTGGAGGACGGACAGTTCGCCTTCCATGAAGGAATAGACCATTTCCAGCCGCTTGAACGGATCGCGCTCGGTCAGCAGGGCCTGCTTGTCGGAGACCTTGGCGCTGAGATTGGCCGCGATCGTATCGGCCAGCCGGGCGGGATCCTCGATCTCGGCCAGTTGTTCGCCGAGGTCTTCGGGCAGCTTCTTGTTGAGTTTCGCATATTCGCCGAACTGTTCGACGACACTGCGCATCATGGCCGACACTTCGGCGCCTTCGGCCTGCTCGGCTTCCAGCACGTCGACCTGCGCGACGACGAAGCCCTTTTCCTCGCGCATGGAGGCGAGCTTCGCACGGCTATGCCCTTCGACCAGCACGCGCACCGTGCCGTCGGGCAGTTTCAGCAATTGCAGCACCTGGGCGATGACGCCGACGTCGTAGAGATCGTCGTCGGCCGGATCGTCGCAACCGGGATCGAGCTGCGCAACGAGGAAGATTTCCTTATCGCCCTGCATCACCTCTTCCAGCGCGGCCACGGATTTTTCGCGCCCGACGAAAAGCGGGACGACCATGCCGGGGAAGACGACGATGTCGCGTAAAGGCAGGAGAGGATAGAGGTTCATAAGCTCACAGTTCCAGATTCACAGGCACCATTGTGGTGCGGCAGGGGAGAACCCCCTTGGCTTGCAGCGAATATGGGGAGCCTGCGGTGGACGTGCAATGGCTGGTCCGCCCTCACCTGTGGACGGGGACCGCGGCAGGCGAAGTTGACACAAGTGACAGGGTTCTAAGGCGAATGATTCCCCGCCCCGGGAGTGGCGGTTCCACGGGTTCGCAAGCGGGATGAAAGCGCCAGGCCATGCGCCTGCTTGGAGCACGTCCCGGCAGTGTAGGAAAACGGTTTTGGCGGCTGGCGGCAATAGCCGGGAGGCGGCGGACCGCGTCAGCAGCCGCCCGCACCCATCACTCCGCCAAGCATACCGCCCAAGCCCCTCGGTCTGCACTTGCCCTGATCGGTGCCCGCACCGGCGCCGGTGCTGTCCATCGACCCCATGGACATGCCCTGCGCTTCCATCCAGCTGGTCGTCGAACGGTGGCGAATGCGGGCGGTCCATTCCAGGTTCCACGGCTTGCTGGCATCGGCGGGACGCGGCGGATAGGAGAAATCCTCCTCCGGGCCATAGGCGGTCAGCGTACCGAACCTGTAATCGGGCGAGGCGTTGCGGACTTCGACCGGCACGATGCAACTGGTCGCGGTGGGAGGAAGGATGGTCTTGTCCCGCACGAGACCGGCAGCCTGCGACGGGGAAAGCCAGTCAGACAGCCCGCCGCCGAATTGCCGCGACGCACTGCTGGTCCAGAAGACCATGTCGCCCATCCCGCCGCCCGGCCCTTGCTTGCCGCCTGTCAGGAACGCGAGATAGCCGGTCGCTTCCGGCACGGGCGACCACGACAGCACGGTGGCGCCGCCAGCCTGCTGCCGCGTCGTGACTCTCAGCGGCGCCATGAAATCCTTCTGCGCGGTGAAGGCGATTTCCGGTGCATAATTGCTGGCGATGCGATGCGCGCCGAGCAGCGAACTGTCGGGTTTCACGTACTTACCGTCTTCCGACGGCCACCGCCCGAAAGTCCGGCTGTTGGCGAGCGTCGGCCCCCAATCGCGCATGATCGTGGTCGTCCAGAGGCCTTGCGGAGCCTGTCCAGCCGCCAGCTTCGAGAAATCGATCACCACCGGCTGCCCCTTGGGGGCATGTTCCCCGCACCCCCAGAAGAGGAGGAGCCGCCCTTTCGGCTTTTCCGGCATTTCATCGACCGGCCCGCGCTCGGACTGCGGCGTGGTCAGTTGCACCGATTTCCCCAGCCTGGCGGCGGAGGGCATGAAATGCTCCGCCTTCGGCGCGCCCTTGACCGGCGCCTGCGACGATCCGAGGCGCAGCAGCAATTCGTGTTGTACGTTGTTGCCCCGGCCTCCGCCGAACATCATGCCCATCATGGCGCCCGTGCCCTGCCCCATGGCGCCCATGCCGGAGATGGTCCCGGCGCGGATATCGTAGCGGGCGACCGGACCCGAAGACGGGTTTTGCGAAGCCTGAACGGAAATGGCGGCGGTTACGGCGGCACTGGCCGCCAGGAAAACGACTGAAGCGCGATGCAGTGCCATAAGACCTACCCCCTTTGAAACGCCGCCCGGTTTACAGCGAATCCGGCGGCAGTCATTCTCGATAAACGGCCTCGACTTCGTAATTTCTAAAATCGTTCAAGAAAGAACAGGGCCGGCAGCAAGGCTGGTCCAGTATTCTCATAAGGGGCGCGTTTGCAGTTTGCCCACGCGCCCCGGATTTATTCAGAAAAGAAAGTGATTACTTCTTCTCGTCGCCCGCAGGGGCTGCGGGAGCGGCAGCCGCGTCCGCAGGGGCTGCGGGAGCGGCAGCCGCGTCCGCGGGAGCTGCGGGAGCGGCAGTCGCGTCCGCAGGAGCTGCGGCGTCGGCGGGAGCAGTGGCGGCGTCGGCCGGAGCAGCTTCGGGAGCCGCGGGAGCTTCAGTGGTAGCTTCCGGTGCCGGAGCCGCTTCCTCGCCCTTCTTCTGGCATGCGGCCAGAGCGAACGAGGCAGAGGCGACCATAAGAAACAATGCAGTTTTCTTCATTGGAGTTTCCTACAAATGCTCAACATCCATGATTGGCTGAGCGCGCGCGAAATACTCCCGGAGCCATGCCTCTGTCTATCGGATTCGATAGGGGGCAAAAAGCCGCCTTCCAGACGCCTCGGCAGAGCCCGGGAAAGCCGGATTCCCGCGCCTTGCCGGACAGGCATCAACGTCGCCGCAAGTCGTAATCGATCCGTATCCCGACCCACTCGCCGACCATGGAGCGGCCGCCGAGCCGTGGCGGACGGACGCGGAACTGCCAGGACGCCGCCAGTACGGCGCGTGCGATGTTCGATCCTTTCGGATATTCGTCGACGATCACACAATCCTCGACACGGAAATCCGGCACGGTGCGGCATGCGATCAAGCCCCACCCCGGCCCGCTCGCAGTCGACAGATAGCCCCTCAGTTCATCGTCGGTGGGTTCGCGATACCACGCGGCGGCGTAGAGCGGCTCTCCATGTGGTCCGGCCCCGGCCATGCGCGGCGTATCGGTGGGCCGTCCGATATCCGGCGGGCCGACGACGGAATCCTGTGTTTCCACCGGCTTGTCCTGCCGGGTGGGAATCCTGGAAATGTCGGCCGCCGCCATCTGGTCAGGCGAAAGGCGAATGAACGCCGGAAGCGGCGGCGCGGGCTGCGTTTCCTCCGGCTTCGGCGGCGGTGTCTGCTTGGGCGCGGGCTGCTTGCGCGCCTTTTGCGGGCTGGGTTCGGGAGGCGTTGCCGCAGGCGCCTGGTCGGGACTGATTTCGAAAGTCGACAGGGCGACCGGCGCCTTTTCGTGCTGCTCGCTCAACTGGCCGAGCGTCAGCAGTGCCAGCAGCAACAGCCCTTCGATGAACAGCGCCAGGACAACGCCC
>JAQVEQ010000137.1 GCA_028697875.1 Novosphingobium sp.
AGCAGCAGGCCGCAACTATCCAGCAGATCCAGGAAAGCGGCCAGCGCGAAATCCAGGGGATCATGCAGCCGGTCGCGCTGTCGAGCGCCTATGTCGAAGAGCAGATCAACGACAAGCTGTCGGCTGCGGTCGACGCCGCGGCCAAGAACGCCAAGGTCAGCCTGATCCTGGCGCCCGATACGGTCCTGTTCGCGGACGAGGGCTACAACCTCACGCAGCAGGTGCTGGACGAGCTGAACAAGCTGATCCCGTCGGCCCAGCTGGTTCCGCCGCAGGGCTGGCTGCCGCGCCAGATGCGCGAACAGCAGGGCGGCCAGGGCGAGGCTCCGGCCCAGCCTGCGGGCCCGGCCCCGGCGAGCCGCTGAGACAAGGGGCGGGGACAGTTTGATGAGTGAAGCGACATCCTTCGATATTCGCAAGATACTCAATGCCTTGCCGCATCGTTATCCGCTCCTCCTGGTTGACCGGGTGGAGCGGCTGACGAAAGGCGAGTCGATTCACGCGATCAAGGCGGTCAGCTTCAACGAACAGTTCTTCCAGGGGCATTTCCCCGGCCGCCCGATCATGCCGGGCGTGCTGCAGATCGAGGCGATGGCGCAGGCGGCGGCGATTCTGGGGATCGAGACGCTGGAACTCGCCGGCACGGGCAAGCTCGTCTATTTCATGGGGATCGAGAACGCGAAGTTCCGCGCCCCGGTGGAGCCGGGCTGCCTGCTCGATATGCATGTCGAATTCGTCCAGAAACGCAGCCGGGTCTACAAGTTCAAGGGCACGGCAAGCGTAAACGGCAAGACGACGTCCGAGGTCGAATTCACGGCGATGATTGCCGATCCGCCGGCGGATTGAGCAAATCCTTGCATTATCGGGGCGCTGCCTGTAGGGGCGCGCCTTTCCAGATTTCCGCGAATGACCGGTCGGAACCGGTCGCATATTCGGAGCAGATACGATGAAAGCCGATACCCACCCCGACTACCACACGATCAAGGTGCAGATGACCGACGGCACCGTGTTCGAAACGCGCTCCACCTGGGGCAGCGAAGGCGACACGCTGACGCTCGAAATCGACCCGACCAGCCACCCGGCCTGGACCGGCGGCAACCGCGTGGTCAACGAAGGCGGCCAGGTGGCCCGCTTCAACAAGCGTTTCGGCGGCCTGTCGCTCAAGAAGAAGTAAGCGGCAGCACTCCTCGCGAGTTACGGAAAAGGCGGCCTTGCGGGCCGCCTTTTTTGATTCGCCAGCGCCGATTTATGCGCACTTGATGCAGCGGGTCGCGATCGGCCGCGCCTTGAGCCGTTCCAAGCCAATTTCGTCTCCGCACACGGCGCAGGTACCGTAAGTCCCGTTGGCAATCCGCAGGAGCGCGAGGCGGATCTGCTGGATTTCGTTGCGCAGCACCTCGTCCACGCCCTGCAGCGCCTCGTCGTCGGCCAGGTCGACGGCCTGTTCCTCCCAATCGGCATCGAGCGGGTGGCGCAGGTCCGCCTCGATCACGTTCGCGCGATCGGTGAGTTCGGCCAGCCGCGTCTTCAGTTGTTCTTCCAGTTCCCGGTATTCACCCATCGTTACCTCCACGGCCTTTCCCGATACCACTTTGTAATCACGTATTTCACGCCCTTGCGGACTTTCATCCCGTGATGGATCGTCGCGGGATTGACCTCTCCGCCGGGCAGGCGGTTGTTCCAGGTCAGCAATTTGCCCGTTTCCGGCTGGAACGTCTTGCCGATCTGCTTGAACCTCGTGCCACCTCCGGCGCCGGGTTCATTGAGAAAGATCATGGCCGTCCAGGTCCGTTGGCCCGGACCCGCGCAATAGCGCTCGAAATCCGCGCCGCCCGGTTCGAAATAGTCGGTGTGGGCCTTGAATTCCTGGTCAACGGCGTAGCGCTGGCCCTGGACCGCTTCTCCGTAGGCCGGGTCGATGCCGTTGAAGGCATGGAGGAGGTATTCGAGTTCCTGCACGGCCGGGTCGGCGGCATCGAGATCGCAGGTTTCGCTGGTGCGGAAATAGTCGTCGCCATTGGGGTCGGCGACCGTGGACGGGCGGCGGTTGGCGTCTATCAGCTCGATCAGGCGGGCGCAAAGCTCCTCGTTCAGGAACCCGCCGGCCTGGAACAGCTCCAGCAGCGGCGTGGGCGTGCGCCTGACGCCCGGCCATGCGAGCAAGCGATCCGCCGATGTATCGCCGGGACTGTCCATGGCAGGAGGGATAGCCCGGCGCGGGCGGCGTGCAAATCTTTCATGGCCGCAGGTGGCAAATTTCTCTTCCAAAAGCGCGCGCTCTATGCCAGAGGCTCGCCCCCGAAGCCGATCCCCTGGGGTTGGCGCTCGTATTTGTGGCGATCGTAGCTCAGTTGGTTAGAGCGCCGGTTTGTGGTACCGGAGGTCGTGGGTTCGGATCCCATCGGTCGCCCCATTTTCCCGCTTCCTGGCAAGCGTTGCAGGCCCCGAAGGGAAAGCATGTCCGCCTTCTGGACCGAACCCGATTTCGACGATCACGAACTGGTCCAGCTGGTGCATGACCGCGCCAGCGGCCTGACCGCGATTTTCGCCATCCATTCGACTCACCTGGGTCCGGGCGGCGGCGGTACGCGTTTCTGGCACTATGCCGATCCGGCGGGCGCCCTGCGCGACGCGCTGCGCCTGTCGAAAGGCATGAGCTACAAGAACGCCATGGCCGGGCTTCCCGCCGGCGGGGCCAAGGCGGTGATCCTGGCCGATGCCGGCAGGCGCAAGACGCCGGAAATGCTGGCCGCGTTCGGCGATGCGATCGAGGCCCTGGGCGGCCGCTACGTCACGGCCGAGGACGTCGGCATGGGCGAAGCGGACATGGCCGCGCTCGCACGGCGCACCGATCATGTTTCGGGCCTGCCGGTGCCGGAAGGGCAAGCGGGCGGCGATCCCGGCCCGTTCACGGCCAAGGGCATCTTCCTCGGCATCAAGGCGGCCGTGGCGTACAAGCTGGGGCGCGAGGCGATGGACGGGGTCCACGTCGCGATTCAGGGCACGGGCAGTGTCGGCGGCGGCGTGGCCCGCCTGCTCGCGGGCGAAGGCGCGCGGCTGACGCTGGCCGACATCGACGCGCCGCGTGCGGCCGCTCTTGCCGCCGAACTGGGTGGCGAGGTGGTGCCTGCCGATGCGATCATGGATACGCCGTGCGACGTTTTCAGCCCCAATGCGCTGGGGGCGATTCTCGACGATTCGGGGATCGCGCGGCTGAATACGCCGATCGTGGCGGGCGGGGCGAACAACCAGCTTGCCCGCGCCGGACACGGGGCTATGCTGGCCGCGCGCGGCATCCTCTATGCGCCGGATTACGTCATCAACGCCGGCGGAATCATCGACGTGACGCTGGAATATGTCGCGCGCCGCAAGGGCGAGACGTGCAGTGTCGAGGATGTCTACCGCAAGATCGACGAAATCCCGGGAAGGCTGCGCACCATCTGGCAGGAAAGCGAGACGGGCGGGGGGAGCCCCGACGCCGTTGCCGATCGCATGGCGCGCGCGCTGATCGGCCGTGGGTGACACGCTTCCGGCCGCACTTGTGAATTTGCGGCTTCCCTGCCAAAGCGGGTGCCAGTCTAGGTCGCTATGATGCATGGTTTCGCCAATCCGACCCGTTTCCTGAAGCTGGCACGCTGGCTTACCCCGCTGCTGTTGTGCAGCGGGCTGGGCATCGTGGGAGCCGCGCTCGCCTACAGTCTGCTGGCCGCACCGGCGGAACGGCTGCAGGGCGAGACGGTGCGGATTCTCTTTATCCATGTGCCCTCCGCCTGGCTCGGCATGATGGGGTGGATGGCGATTGCCGCCGCCAGCCTGACCGAACTGGTCTGGCGCCATCCGCTGGCGAATCTGGCGGCGCGGGCCGCAGCCGTGCCGGGGGCCTTCTTTACCGCCCTGTGCCTTGTGACCGGTTCGCTATGGGGCCGTCCGGCCTGGGGTACCTGGTGGGTGTGGGACGGGCGGCTGACCAGCATGCTGGTGCTGCTGTTCCTCTATTTTGGCTACATCGCGCTGGCAGGCGCGGTCGAGCGCGACGGCGGATCGAGCCGGATCGCGGCCATCTTCGGCCTGATCGGCGTCGTGAACATCCCGATCATCCACTATTCCGTCCTGTGGTGGAACTCGCTTCACCAGCCGCCCAGCATCACGATGGGCAATTCGGCCATGGCGCCGGAATTCCTCTGGCCGCTGCTTGCGGCGACCCTGGGCTTTTCGCTGCTGTTCGGCGGCATCGTATTGGCGCGCATGCGCATGCTGCTGGCCGATATCCAGGCCGAGGCGCGGCTGCGCCGCAAGGCGATGGAGGCCTGACGTTCCATGCGCGAAGCGCTGAACCAGTGGGACTTCGTCCTTGCCGCCTACGCGATCGGCATTATCGGCACGCTTGCGCTGGCCGGGTGGAGCTGGCTGGCCATGCGCCGGGCCGAGGCGCGGCGCGACAGGATCAGGAAACAACGATGAACACGGGCATCAAGCCGAAGCACCAGCGACTGGTCCTGGTCGTGATCGCGCTGGCCGCGCTGGTCGGGGCAGGGCTGCTTGCCGCTTGGGCCTTGCGCAGCCAGGCGAGCTATTTCTACGTGCCGAGCGAGATGCAGGCCGCGCCGCCTCAGGTGGGGCAGGCCGTGCGGCTGGGCGGCATGGTCGAACAGGGCTCGCTCAAGACCTTGCCCGACGGAGTGACGATTTCCTTCGTCGTTCAGGATGGCAAGGCGCGCATTCCCGTGCGCTACGCCGGGATCGTGCCCGACCTGTTCGTCGAAGGTTCGGGCGTGGTGGCCGAAGGGCGGCTGGATCCCGCCGGCACGTTCGTGGCCGATACCCTGCTGGCCAAGCATGACGAAAACTATGTCCCGCGCGAGCTCAAGGACATGACCGAGGCGCAAGCCAAGGCAGCGGTGGCGGAAACCCGGTGATCGCGGAATTCGGCCTTGCCGCCCTGTGGCTCGCGGCCGCGCTGGCGGCGTTGCAGCTGTTTGCCGGTGCCAGCGCGCTGAGAGGCGGCGGGGCGGGGCAGGTCTCGGCCCTCGTCCGTCCGGTCGCCGTGGTGCAGGGCGTGCTGACCGCGCTGTCCTTCGCGGCCTTGCTGCTGCTGTTCGTGCGCACCGACCTGTCGGTGAAGCTCGTCGCGGCCAATTCCCATTCGGCCAAGCCGCTCATCTACAAGCTGGCCGGGGCATGGGGGAACCACGAAGGCTCGATGCTGCTGTGGGTCACGGTGATGGCGGGGATGGGGGCGCTCATCGCGCTGCTGGAACGCCGCCTGCCGGAACGGACCATGCTGGCGACGCTCGCCACGCAAGCCTTCGTCGGGCTCGGCTTCTATGCCTTCCTGCTGTTCTCCTCCAACCCGTTCGAGCGCTTGCCGGCCCCGGCGCCGGAAGGGATGGGGCTGAACCCGCTGTTGCAGGACATCGGCCTCGCCTTCCATCCGCCGACGCTCTACCTCGGCTATGTCGGGCTGTCGCTGGCCTTCAGCTTTGCCGTCGGGGCCTTGTTGACTGGCGAAGTCGGACCCGCTTTCGCCCGCGTCATGCGCCCCTGGGTGCTGCTGGCGTGGATTTTCCTGACCATCGGGATCACGGCGGGCAGCTACTGGGCCTATTACGAGCTGGGCTGGGGCGGCTGGTGGTTCTGGGACCCGGTGGAAAACGCCTCGCTCATGCCGTGGCTGGCCGGGACCGCCTTGCTCCATTCGGCCAGCGTGCTTGCCGCGCGCGACGCCCTGCGCGCGTGGACGGTCATGCTCGGCGTGGTCGCGTTTTCGATGTCGATGGTCGGCACGTTCCTCGTCCGCTCGGGCATTCTCACCAGCGTCCATGCCTTTGCCGTCGATCCCGAACGCGGCACGTTCATCCTCGTCCTGCTGGCGATCTATATCGGCGGCGCGCTGACCCTGTTCGCCCTGCGCGCGGGCAGCATCGCGGAAGGCGAACGCTTCTCCGCGACCAGCCGCGAAGGCGCGCTGGTGTTCAACAACGTCATGCTGTCGGCGATTCTCGGGATCGTCCTGCTCGGCACGCTCTATCCGCTGCTGACCGAGGCCTTTGGAGTGAAAGTGTCCGTCGGCCCGCCCTATTTCAATCCGGTGAGTGCGATCTTCGCCGTGCCGATGCTGGTGGTGATGGCGGCCGGTCCGCTGCTGCGCTGGCGGAAAGACCGGCTGGCCCGCGTGCGCGGACCGCTGATCCTGATCGGCCTCGTCTTTGCCGCCCTGCTTGCCGCGCTGCTCGTCTGGCGTCCGTTCGGCCTGCTGCCGCTGCTGGGCCTGACGCTGTCCGTGCCGCTGGCCGTGGCCAGCGTGCTGCCCTTGCGCGGGCGCGACCTGCGGCGGCTGCCGCTGGCCGTGTGGGGCATGGTCATCGCCCATTTCGGCCTGGCCGTGGCTCTGTTCGGCATGGCGGCCGACAGCGCCCTGACAGTCGAGAAGCTGGCGGCGGCGAAGATCGGCGATGTCACGAAAGTCGGCCCGTGGACGGTCGAACTCGAAGGGGTCGAGCCGGTTGGCGGGCCGAACTGGATCGCGCTCGAAGGGCGGATGAGCGCCAGCTATCGCGGCGGCAAACCGATCCCGATCGCGCCGCAATCGCGCAGTTTCTGGGCCCCGCCGCAGCAGACGACCGAAAGCGCGCTGCTGACCCGGTGGAACGGCCAGCTCTATGCCGTGCTGGGTGACGAGACGGATGATGGCCGCTGGCAGTTGCGGCTGTGGTGGAAGCCCTTCGTGACCTGCATCTGGTTCGGCGGCTTGCTGGTCGCGCTGGGCGGGTTCCTCGCCCTGCTGGGCCGCGTCGCGACCGACTTGCGCCGCCGCGTCGCCACGCACAAGATTGCCGTGCGCAAGCGTGAACTGGAAAAGGCGCAGGGCCAATGATGCGCGGCGGATGGAAATTCTGGCTGCCCTTGGCGCTGTTCGCCGGTTTCGTGGTGCTGGTGGCCGTGCAACTGCTCGATCCGGCGGAACGCGAGGTCGAAAGTGCGATGATCGGCAAGCCCTTGCCCGAATTCGCCCTGCGCGCCGCCAGCCCGGACCGGCCGGGCCTCGTCACCGCCGAGCTGAAGGACGGCAAGCCGCACCTGCTCAACATCTGGGCGAGCTGGTGCATTCCGTGCGCGGCCGAGGCGCCGCAGCTCGAAATATTGCGGCGGCAGGGGGCAGACGTCGTCGGCGTCGCCATCCGCGACCGGCCGGAGGACGTTGCCGCCTTCCTGGGACGCTATGGCAATCCCTATAGCCGGCTCGGGGCGGACGACTTGTCCGAAGTCCAGTTCGGCATCGGCTCGTCCGGCGTGCCGGAGACTTTCGTCGTCGATGGCAAGGGGATCATCCGTTACCAGCATATCGGCGAAATCCGGCCCGAACACGTGCCCATGCTGCTTCAGAAGCTGAAGGAGGCTGGGGCGTGAGAGCGCTGCTTGCCTCGCTGCTGGCCGTGCTGATGGCGGCTTTCGCGCCGGGTGCGTCCGCGCAGGATACCATGCCGCCCGCGCCCTATGCCTATCGCCAGCTCGACGACCCGGCCAAGGAAGCCGAGGCCAAGGCCCTGATGGAAACCCTGCGCTGCCTCAAGTGCCAGGGGCAGTCGATCGCCGATTCCGACGCGCCGATGGCCGGGGACATGCGCCACCAGGTGCGGGTGCGGATCGCGGCAGGCGAATCGCCCGAGGAAATCCGCAGCTGGCTGGTCGAGCGTTATGGCGATTACGTCAGTTTCACGCCGCGGCTGGACAGCGCGACCTGGCCGCTGTTCGCGGTTCCACTGA
>JAQVEQ010000003.1 GCA_028697875.1 Novosphingobium sp.
GTCTATGAAAAACAGGACGCGGTCGGCGGTACCTGGGCGATCAACCGCTATCCCGACATCCGCGTGGATACGCCGTCGATCACCTATGAATACAGCTTCGAGAAGCGCTATCCCTGGTCCGAGCATTTCGGGCGCGGTGCCCATGTGCGCCAGTATCTCGAAGACGTGGCGAAGAAGTACGGACTAGCGGACAACACCCGGCTCAGCCATGCGCTGGCCGAAGCTCGCTTCGACGAGGCGAACAATCGCTGGGACCTGGCGTTCGACACCCCGGAAGGCAGGAAGACCGCGCAGGCCAGCGTCGTGATTTCCGCCAGCGGCGCCTTCACCAATCCCAACTTCCCCAAGTTCAAGGGGCAGGAAAACTTCAAGGGCACGGTGGTCCATCCCGCCCGCTGGCCCGAAGACCTCGACCTGACGGGCAAGCGCGTGGGGGTGATCGGCAACGGTTCGACCGGCGTGCAGCTCCTGGGCGCGGTCGCAGGGCAGGCGGAGCAGGTGTACGTGTTCCAGCGCACGCCGCAGTGGATCAGCCCGCGCGCGGGCTACGGCAAGCCGATGGAAGAGGAAACCGCCTGGCTGGTGCGCAATTTCCCCGGTTACTGGAACTGGTGGCGCTACATGGCGACGGCGGCCCTGTTCGACATCCACGACCTGCAGCTGACCGATCCGGAATGGCAGGCCAAAGGCGGCAAGATCAATCCCGGGAACGACGAACTGCGCGCTTTCCTGACCGAGTACATCAAGCAGGAAACCGGCGGGCGGCAGGACCTGATCGACAAGCTCATCCCCGACTATGCGCCGTTCTCGCGCCGTCCGGTGGTGGACCACAACTGGTACAGGACGCTGACCCGCGACAACGTGGAACTCGTCACCGCCCCGATCGTCCGCATGGTCGAAAACGGGATCGAGACCGAAGACGGGCAAGTGCGCGAACTGGACGTGCTGATCGCCGCCACCGGCTATGCGATGACGGAGTACCTCATGCCCTCGCGCTATACCGGCACGGACGGGCAGGATCTGCACGAAACGTGGAATTCGGGCGACGGGCCGCGCGCCTATATCGGCATGATGATGCCCGGTTTCCCCAACATGTTCATGCTGTTCGGGCCCAATTCCATGCCGATGTCGGGCGGGACCGGCCTGCCGCAATGGTACATGGTCTGGTCGTCCTACATCGGGCAGTGCCTGATGAAGATGCTGCGCGAGCACAAGGACCGGATCGAAGTGAAGGAAGGGGCATACGAGCGCTACAACCGCGATCTCGATGCCGAGGCTTCCCGGATGATCCAGCTGACCAAGGAAGGCGGCATGGACCATAATTACTACGTCAACCGGAAGCATGCCCGGCTGCAGGTCAACGCGCCGTGGCAGAGCCCCGACTATCACCGCATGTGCACGGTGGTGAATTGGGACGACCTGGAATTGAGCTGAGGGGGAGGGCGGACGCGCTCCCCCGCCAAGCCGGAACAAGAACCGATCAGAATTCGAGACGAGAGGACAATCCATGACCAAGCGTGAACTGCCGTTTCCGGTCTACGATGCGGACCACCACTTCTACGACCCGGACGATTCCATCACTCGCCACCTGCCGGACAAGTACAAGGAGGACTTCCAGTTCATCGAAGTGAACGGACGCCGCCGCTTGGCCATTGGCGGGCAGATCTCGCGCTATATCCCCAACCCGACCTTCGACCGGGTGGCTGCGCCGGGATCGCACCTGCCGTACTACAAGGCGGAAAATCCCGAAGGGCTTTCCATCCGCGAGATCGGCGGCGATCCGATCGTGCCGACCCCCAGCATGCGCAACCGAGACGCGCGCATGGAATGGATGGACGACCATAACGTCGAGGGCGCGCTGGTCTTCCCCAACCTGTTTTCGGTGATCGAAAGCCGGATGGACTACGATCACGAATTCCTCTTCTCGGTCGCGCATTCGCTCAACCGCTATATCGACGAGGAATGGGGTTTCGCCCGCGACGGGCGCCTGTTCATGACCCCGGTGATGTCGCTGGCCGATGTCGACATGGCGGTGAAGGAACTGGACTGGCTGCTCAAGCAGGGCGCGCGCGCCATTGCCATGAGCCCGTCGCCGGTGCCCGGTTATCGCGGATTCCGTTCGCCGGGCGACGAGGAATTCGACCCGTTCTGGGCGCGCATCGCCGAAGCGGGCGTGTTCGTTGCCTATCACGCGTCCGACACGCCCTATTCCAAGATTGCCACCTGGTGGACGCGCGGCAAGGAATGGACCCCGTTCAAGCCCGATCCGATGACGGCCTGCACGATGATGATCGAACGTGCGATTTCCGACACTATCGCGGCCCTGATCTGCCACGGCGTGTTCGACCGGCACCCCAACGTGCGCGTCGCCTCGATCGAGAACGGGGCGGTCTGGGTCGGCCCGCTGATCGATCGCCTGACCCACGTCTACGGCCAGATGCCGCAGTACTTCAAGGAGCACCCGGTCGAGACGTTCAAGCGCAATTTCTTCATCACTCCGTTCACCGAGGACTCGGTGCCGGAACTGATCAGCCACATGGGCGCGGACCGGGTGATGTTCGGCAGCGACTGGCCGCATCCGGAAGGGCTGGCCGATCCGCTCGATTTCGTCGACGAGGCGGAAGGCGTGAGCATGGCCGACCTGGAAAAGGTCATGAGCAGCAACCTCAAGGGCCTGCTCGAAGGCGTGCGCGACTGACGCAGGTTCGCAAGAGGCGCGGGCGGCATCGCAGGAATGCGGTGCCGCCCGCACCCCGCATCCGGCAGGCACAAGCCGGGGGGAGAAAGCCGATGGCCGATTGCCGCTGCGGGCGTGCGGTGGTTAAAGGGAAGCGGCCCCGCATCGCCGCAGCACGGGGCAAGGGAACCTGACCATGCCAAGGCCGGCTCTGGCCGCTTCGCGCGCCATCGACATCCTGAACTTCATGGCCGCCAGCCCTTTACGCGGCTGGTCGCTGACCGAACTGGTGCGCCATCTCGGGGTCAACCAGGCTTCGTGCCATGCCTTGCTGGCGGCGTTGACCCGCGATGGCTATCTCGAACGCGATCCCAAGCGGCGCACTTACCGGCTGGGACCGGCGCTGATCGCCATCGGACACGGCGCCCTGCAATGCCACCCCGTCCTGGCCGCGGCGCGCAACCGGATCGATGCCATTGTCGCCGCTTTCGATCTCGACTGCCTGCTGACCGCGCGCAGCGGCGACCACCTGATCGCGCTGGCCGCCGGTGGCCCCAATCCGGAACGGGGTTTGCGCATCGGCCAGCACGTGCCGCTGATCCCGCCGCTGGGCACGCCGTTCCTTGCCTGGGCGAACGAGGACGAAGTCGAAGCCTGGCTCGCCCGGGCCGAGGAGCCGGGCACGGAAACGGCGCGCCTGCGTCAATCGCTTGCTGCCGTGCGCCAGCGCGGTTTCGCGGTCACTCTGCGTGGGCCGGGGCAGGGGGCGGCCGGGCTGGCCCTGCTCGACCTCGCGGAAGAACCGCTGGCCGACACGCTCAAGGACCGCGCGGTCGAAGCGATCAGCCGCATGGGCGGGGAATACCTGCTGATCGACGAGGAGCCGGACCGGCTGCTGCCGGTCGATCTCATCTCCGCCCCGGTCTTCGATGCCGATGGCGCGGTGGCCTGTACGCTGTCGCTCTATGGGAGCGAACGCCCGCTCCCGCTGGCCAAGGTCATGGAGATGGGGCGCAGGCTCGGCGAGTTCTGCCGGGTCGCGGAAACCTCGCTCCCCACCCGCGAGGACGGGCAGGGAGCGGTTCGTCCGTCTCAGGCTGCGATGTCTTCCGGCTCCGGCGGATAGAAGGCGGGCTTGCCCGGATCGTAGACGCGGGTCAGCAGACCGATGAACTTTTGGTCGGTCATCGGATCGGTCGGCACTTCGAACGTCTGCCCGCGCGCGCGCAGATCGTCGATCATCATGTCGAATACCTGATCGTGCGTCAGGTCGTCCGTATGCTCCAGTGCCGTCTTGAGTTCTTCGTAGCCCATGAAGACTTCGGCGCCCCAGTGGACGAGGAAGCGGAATTCTTCGGCCGGAACTTTCTGGATCACCTTGCCGTCGGTGGTGATCTGCCAGCCATCGGCGCTGTCCGGGTCGGGTTCCATCAGCGAATTGATCGCGAGGCCTTCGGGCTTGCGCATGGCGGCCGGGCCGTTGGATTCGGCAGTGTGGAACAGCATCTCGTTTTCCACCACCACGGCACGCCCCCACATCGGCGCGTTGATTTGTTTCGGCTGGGCCTGCGGGCCTTCGGGCCAATAATTGAAACCGCCGCCGATCCTGCCCTTGTAGTACCAGGTCACGACTTGCGCCTTCTTCTGGCGCCAGCGTTCGAACAGCCCCGTCTTGGTCATGGTGTTCATCAGCCAGACCGGCGAATTGTGCATCGATATCCCACGATAGCGCGTGGCGTCGAGGTGGGGCGAAGCGGAACCTTGGCAGGGGCCCTGGATATTGAACAGCATCCCTTCGGGCCGGGCATATTCGGCGCCCCAGTATCCGCGCACGAGGTCGAGGAACTTGTGGTTGTAGTAACAGTCCTCGATCTCGGGATGGAGCGAGGTTTGCCCCTTGCCGTAATAGCCGCGGAACACGGGGTTGAGGAACATGTCCCAAGTGGGGGTGAAGCCTTCCGGTACCGAACCGGACGTCGTGGCGATCACTTCGTCGGGCGACTTGAAGTGCTGGGCGAGGATCAGCGACCACGGCCCCTTGTCGCGCACGATGCCGAGCAGGCGTGCATGCTGGTCTTCGGTATAGGCGTTCTCGATGACCTGCGGCGGGGCCACGGGCCTGAAGAAGGACGGGGTAACAGTCATTGTGCCTCTCTCCTCACAATGGTCTGGCCGTTCGGGCGTCTGTGTCCGGCTCCGGGGGAATTGTAAGCCTGCCGTTATCCCCTCAGTCTCGCGCAAGACATGTCGCACGCCACAATGCCACGATCGCCGCAGAAAAGTGCAAACCCGCGCGTTATGCAATGCCGTTCGCCCGCTTCTCCGCTCTTGCGGAAGAGGCCCTGCCGCCTGCTGCTTGCTTGGCCATGGCAGCGAACTTCTCCCGTGCCCCGGCGAGCGAAATGGCCGTCAGGTCGAAATTGTTCGCGTCGATCGCCTTGGACGCCTTGCCCATTTCGGCAATGCCGGCCTTGGTGTTCGCCAGGGCCGCATGGCTCGCCGGTTCGCTGAGCGTGACGTCGGTGGTGGTCACGGATACGGGCAGCAGGGTGAGCGCGCCATAAACGGCTGGCTCCTGCGCGGCCCGCTGTAATGCAGGATGCGCGCGGCCAGCCCCTTGCCGGTGCCCGTTTCGCCGTGGATCAGCAGGCTGGTGAACGGGACACCGGCCAGCTTGCGCAGCATCTTGCCGTCGTCCATCGGCTTGGCGAGGAAGTCGATCGCGCCCAGTGCGATGGCCCGTTCGATGTCGGGCAGCTCGCATAGCCGGAAAGAAACACCCATTCCGCCTTCAGGCCCCGGCCGCGATATTCTTCCAGCAGGTCGAGGCCGTTGCCGTCGGGCAGGTTGAGGTCGGACGGCACGACATCGGGATCGAGTTCGCCGCCGAACAGGCAGGCTCTCGCCGCGGCGGCGGACGGCGCCAGAGTCACTTGCCATGTCGCGCCGATATCTTGCCCTATTCGCCTTGCCGCTGTTCAGCCTTGCGGGTTGCAGCGCGGAAAAGCCGCTCCAGTGCCCGACGCCCCAATTGTCGGCGAGCACGGGCGATCTCCATGAGACGGAGCAGGACATAGAGGCCTACCAGGCCCGTTTTGCCGCCGGTTTTTCCGGCAATAGCGTTGGCGAAGCCGTCGCGTCGCTGCGGACGAAGTATCCGGGCGCGGCCGACGATGCCATCGGCAACTACCTGGTTGCGGCCTATTGTCCCGTCGTCGTCCGTTCCGTCGATGGCGCCCCGGACCAGAAGGCGAGGCTCGCGGCATTCGAGAATGCCGTCCATGCCGCGCTCGGCGATTGAGAGTTCGCCGAAACCGGCCGGCAGTTACTCGTGGCGCAAGGCTTCGATCGGGTTGAGGTTCGCGGCGCGGCGGGCGGGGAAATACCCGAAGACCACGCCGATCAGCGCCGAGAAGGTGAACGCGACCAGGTTGATCGTCGGGTTGAACAGGAACGGCACGCCCATCACCGGGGCCAGGCTGGCGGTCGCGACAAGGGCAATGATGATCCCGATCAGCCCGCCGAGCGAGGACAGCGCCACCGCTTCGACGAGGAATTGCAGCAGCACTTCGCGGGCGAGCGCGCCGATGGCCAGGCGGATGCCGATCTCGCGCGTGCGTTCGGTCACCGAAACCAGCATGATGTTCATGATCCCGATCCCGCCGACGATCAGGCTGACTGCGGCCACCGCCCCGAGCAGGCCGGTAAGGATCTGGGTCGATCCCGAGACCGCCGAGGCGATCTGCGCCGTGTCGAGCACGTTGAAGTCGTCGTCCTTGTTGCCGGTGATGTGCCGGCGTTCGCGCAGCAATCCTTCGAGAGCGCTCTGCACGCTCTGCGTGTCGTAGTCGTCCTCGACGGCGACCATGATCGAACGCAATTCCTGGTTGCCGGCAAAACGCCGCTGGACCGTTTTCAGCGGCATGATGACGACATCGTCCTGATCGTTGCCGAAGCCGCCTTGGCCACGCGTTTCCAGCACGCCGACGACAGTGCAGGACACGTCGCCGAGGCGGAAGCGCTGGCCGAGCGGATCGGTATCGCGGAACAGGTTGGTGACGATGGTGTTGCCGATGATGCACACGCTCTTGCCGGCCTGCTCTTCGGCATTGGTGAAGCGGCGGCCTTCGCGGAGGTTCCAGCGTTGCGCGACCAGGTAATCGTTGGTGGTGCCGTTGATCGTGGTCGACCAGTTCTGCGCATTGCGCACCGCAGTGGTGCTGGTCTGCGACTGGCCCGCCACGGCCTTGACGCCCGGAATCTGTTCGCGGATCGCCTCGACATCGTCGTTTTCGAAATTGGGAACCGGCTCGCCGCTGCCGCCTGGTCCCATGCGCTGGCCGGGACGCACCATCAGGAGGTTGGAGCCGAGGGAACTGATCTGCTCTTCGACCGCCGCGGTCGCGCCGTTGCCCAGCGTGACCATGGTGATAACTGCCGCGACGCCGATGACGACGCCCAGGATAGTCAGGAAGGAGCGCAGCAGGTGGCGCGAGATTTCGCGGAAGGCGAGCATGATGGTGGTCAGGAACATCAGGCGTGGGCCTCCGCGTTCCCGCCGTTGCCTTGCGTGCGCAACTGCCCCCGTTCGATCCGTTCGATCAGCCCGTCGCGGAAATGGACGCGGGTATGGGCGAATTCGGCCATTTCCTCCTCGTGGGTGACAAGCAGGATCGTGATGCCCTTGTCGCGGTTGAGCTTGTCGAGCAGTTCCATGATCTCGAGCGACCGCTGCGTGTCGAGGTTGCCGGTCGGCTCGTCGGCCAGCAGCACTTCGGGATCGGACACGATCGCGCGCGCGATGGCCACGCGCTGCTGCTGCCCGCCCGAAAGCTCGGCCGGCGTGTGCGTCGCCCATTGTACCAGGCCGACCGTATCCAGCGCCGCCATCGCCGCATCGCAGCGTTCCTTGCGCGGAATACCGCGATAGAGCAGCGGCAGCTCGACATTCTCGAGCGCGGTGGTCCGGGCGAGCAGGTTGAAGCCCTGGAAGACGAAGCCGAGGTATTTGCGCCGCAGGAGCGAGCGCTGGTCGCGGTCGAGCTTTTGCACGGCGATGCCGTGGAAACGGAATTCGCCGGCCGTCGGCACGTCGAGGCAGCCGAGGATGTTCATCATCGTCGACTTGCCGGAACCCGACGGCCCCATGACCGCGACGAAATCACCCTTTTCGACAGTCAGATCGATGCCTTTCAGCGCCTGGAAGGCAGCATCGCCCGTGCCGAAGACCTTGGTAATGCCGGACAGTTCGATCAGCGGGCGGGAAGCCATCAGTCGGCGGCCGCTTTCAGGCTGGTGATGACTTTCATTCCTTCCTTGAGACCGTCGCCGGAAACCGCGGTCCGCTTTCCGTCGCTGGCCCCGACCACGACCTTGATCCCCTTCGGCTTGCCGTCGTCGTCCAGCACGTAGATGGTCTGGCGGCTTCCGGCGCTGATTTCCGCCTGCTGTTCGGCGGAGCCGCTACCCATTCGCGGAGGCCCGCCCATCTGCGACATGAGACCGCCGCTTTCCTCTTCGGTAACCGTGCCCGTCTCCGGCTGGAAGCGCAGAGCGGCATTGGGGATGGTCAGCACATTGCGTGCGGACTGGACGGCGATATCGGCCGTCGCGGTCATGCCCGGCCGCAGCCGGCCGTCGGGATTTTCCACGCTCAGGATCGCGTCGTAGGCGATGACCTGGCTCGACGAGCTGGTGCTCGAGGAACTGCTGCTCGACGAGGAGCTGGCAAGATCGTTCGATCCCAGGTCGACGCGCAGGATGCGGGCCTTGAACGTCTCGCCCGGCCAGGCGTCCACGGTAAAGGTCGCGTCCTGCCCGGCCTCGACTTGTCCGACATCGGCCTCGTCGATCGCGATCTCGAGCTGCATGGAGGAAAGATCCTCGGCGATGATGAACAATGTTGGCGTGCTGAACGAGGCGGCCACCGTCTGGCCGGGCTCGATCTGGCGCGAAAGCACGATGCCCGAGACAGGCGCCCGGATCACGGCCTTGTTGCGATTGGTCATGGTCGAGGAAAGGCTCGCGCGTGCGGAGATGACGTTGGCCGCGGCGGCCTGCAGCGAGGCGGCGGCCCGCGCACGGGTGGCCTCGGCGGTCTCCATCTCGGTCTGCGAGGGGACGCGGCCGTTCGACAGGCGCGAAACTTCCTGAAGGCGCTTCAGTTGCGCCTCGGCTTCGGCCAGTGTCGCCCGGGCCTGCTCGGTCTCGGCCTTGCGGGCGTTGAGCGTTGCCTTGCCTTGCGCGATCTCGTCGTCGAGGATGTCGGTGTTGATGATCGCCAGCGGCTGGCCGCGTTTGACCTGGTCGTTCACGTCGACCAGCACCTGATCGATCGTGCCCGAAAGCTCGGAACCGACTTCGACCTGGTTGGTCGGCGCGAGATTGCCGGTGGCCGAAACGGTAATGGCAAGGTCGCCGCGCGTCACGTCGTCGGTGATGTAATTGGGTCCATCGCTGCCGCCGAAACAGCGGGCGAGCAGCAGGATCAGCAGCAGGACCGCAAGCCCGCCGCCGCCCAGCTTGGCCCAGCGGTGCCAGCGCGGTGCGTCGCTCGCCCCCAGAAACGTATCGAGATCGGTCGCCTCGCCGGCGGTTTCTTCGTTCGTGGCGGGAGTGTCGGTCATTGGCTGGTCCCATCGGGAAGCGGCGCAAGCGGATCCCATCCGCCGCCAAGGGCAAGGTAAAGCTGCACGAGTGCTTCGGCACGCGCCGCACGGACGCTGGAAAGGCTGTCGCGGGCGCTGAGCAGGCTGCGTTCGGCTTCGAGCAGCGTCTGGAAATCGGTCAGTCCCGACTGGTACTGGCTGCGGGCCAGGATCGCCGTGGTTTCGGCGGCATCGAGCGCAACGGTCAGTTCGCCCTCGCGCGCCTTGGCCGCCTTCAGCGCGACGAGTGCGTTTTCCACGTCCTCCAGCGCCTGGAGGACCGTCTGGCGATAGGACGCGAACGCGGCATCGGCCGCCGCCCTTTGCGAGCGCACGGCGGCGGACGTCGCACCGCCATCGAAAAGGAGTTGCGAGAGGCTG
This sequence comes from Novosphingobium sp., assembly GCA_028697875.1. Classification (GTDB taxonomy): domain Bacteria; phylum Pseudomonadota; class Alphaproteobacteria; order Sphingomonadales; family Sphingomonadaceae; genus Caenibius. Next base: position 9,706 of record JAQVEQ010000003.1, read on the forward strand.
CCGAACAGCGAACCGGTGACGACATCGGCCAGGCTGCTGATGGTCAGGGCCGAAGCCCCGATGTTTCCGCCGATCGTCAGCGAGGGGTAGAGCTGGGCCTTGGCAACGCCGATCCGTGCCGTCGCAGCGGCGAGGGCGCGTTCCGCCGAGCGCACGTCGGGCCGCTGGCGCAAAGTATCGCCCGGGATGCCGGCGGCGATGTTTTCAGGGCCCTCGGGTATCGCCGCGCTGGCGGCAAGTTCGCCGGTGACCGTGCCGGGCGCTTCGCCCATCAGGACGGCCAGCCGGTTCGCGGCACTGGCGAAGCTGGTTTCGAGCGTCGGGATCGTGGCCGCCGTCTGGGCGCGCTGGGTCCGCGCCTGTTCGACGTCGAGCGAAGAGACGAGGCCCGCCTGGCGCCGCCATTTCGTGATCTGGAGATTGTCGTCCTGGGTCGTCAGCGTGTCGAGCGCGATGGCGAGGCTCGCCTGGGCGGAACGCGCTTGGATATAGTTCAGCGCCACTTCGGCCGCGATGGCGGTGCGGACGTTGGCGAGATCGTAGCCGGCCGCTGCCAGATCGGCCCGGCTGGCCTCGACGGAGCGGCGGGTTCCGCCGAACAGGTCGATATTCCACGAAGCGTCGACATCGGCCGACCAGCTCGTCGTCGAACGGTCGCCGGTCACGCCCTTGCCGAGATCGTAGTTCTCGCGCACGCCGGGCGAGGCGCCGACCGAAGGAAAATAGCTCGCCCGTGCCTGGACAAGCGCGGCGCGTGCCTGGCGCAGCCGCGCCACGGCCTGGGCAATGTCGAGATTGGCGTCGAGCGCGCGACCGACATATTCGGTCAGTTGCGGATCGTCGAACTTTTCCCACCAGCGGGTCAGGTCTTCCGCCCCGGGCTGGGCCGTGGCCGACCAGTCGTCGGGGACGCCGAGCTCCGCGGCGCTCCTGGGGTGATAATCGGGCCCGGCACTGCAGGCTGACAGCAGCAACGGGCTGAGTACGAGTATCCGGTAGCGCCTCATGCCCCGTTCAATGGATGGCGGCGGGAGGCGGGTCTAGTCGTAATTTGTCGCGAACTGTCGCAATGGTTTCCGGCATGCCCCTGATCGGCATGTCCGCGTACTACCGGAGGCCGCGCTGGAACTGCCGGTATGCGCTGGGTGTCAGGCCCGTCAGCCGCCTGAAAGCCGCCGTGAAGCCGGCCGGGCGGGAAAAGCGCAGCTGCTGGGCGATTTCGGCAATCGACAGGCTTTCGTCCACCAGCAGGACTCTCGCATGGTCGGCACGCACCGTGGCGATATAATCGGCCAGCGAACGGTCCGTGCTTTGCCGGAAGGCCCGCATGAGGTGGCGGGTGCTAATTCCGCAAAGCGCCGCGAGGTCGCCGATCCGGCAATCCCAGTTGCCGGCCTGCAGATGTTCGTCGATGCGTTTGAGTTGCCAGGGCGCCAGCCCGCCATTCCTGGCGTCTTGTCCGCCTTCCGCCAGGAAGCCCGCCAGTTCCCCGGCAAGGTAGATGCCGAGCCCTTCCACCACCGCTTCCGAGGCGAAACCCGGCTCCAGCAATTCGGATACCAGCCGCTGCAACGCGGTTCGCACCGATACGTTGCGCACGTTCAGGCAACGGTCCAGCCGGGTATTGGCGGCCAGCGTTCCCATTTCGCCTCGCGTCGGCAGGCTGCAGGTCAGCAGGCGCCGGGGCGGGACCGCATCGGCGCGGACATGGATGGGGGTGTGGGGCGGGACCAGGACGATGTTGCCCATGGACACGAGCAGTTCACTATGCCTGTCGGCGACGAAACAGCCGCGGGACGGATTGTGCTGGGGCGAAAGCAGGAAGCTCAGCGCGGTACAGTCGCGGACGAATGTGCGGTCGATGCTGTCTGTCGCGGGGTGATCGGCAAGGACCACCTCGGTTTCGCCAACGCTCAGTTGGCCGACAATTTCCCACCCGTTCCGGGCCAGGTCGCTCTTTCCCATATGCGCCATATCGTTTCTCCAGCGCCACGAAGGGCGGGCGCCGGTTGATTGCCCGGCAAGTGCATGGTCAATCGCGCTTCTGTCAAGTTTTCGGGAGACGGCGCGGGGGCGATGCCAATCGGCGGCCTTGACCTCGGCGCGGGAGAAACGAATGATCCGGCTACGGGAGAAGGGGATCGAACACGCATGACAGCCGGCAACCAGGACAGCGGCGAGCGGTTGAACCGCCGGCATGTCCTCCTTCTCACGCTCTTGGCGGGCATCGTCATGTTCGAAGGGTTCGATGTCAGCGCGACAAGCGTGGTCCTGCCCTATCTGAGCGAGGAATTCGGTACGCCCACGGAAAAGCTGGGCGAGGCGTTGGCCGTCATCGGACTTGGAGCGATGGCGGCATGGCTGTTGCTGCGCCTTGCGGACCGCTTCGGACGCCGGCCGCTGCTCCTGCTGGCCGCTGCCGGATTTTCTCTCGGGTCGCTGGCGACGGTGCTGTCGACGGATGTCGCCTCCTACACGGGCATCCAGTTCGTGACGCGGGCCTTGCTGGTCAGCCAGATTGCATTGGCTTATCTCGTCGCCAGCGAGACTTTGCCGCCGAAGCTCCGCGGGCGGGCTAACGGCCTGCTTGGCGCGATGGGCAGTTTCGGGGCCGCCCTGCCGTTTCTCGTGATCGGTCCAGCGCTCGATACCCCGCTGGGCTGGCGTCTGCTGTTCGTAATCGGGGCCGCGCCCTTGCTGCTCATGCCTTTGCTGTTCTGGCGTCTGCGCGAGACGCCGGTCTGGCTTGCCGCGCGTGAACGGGGGCTGCCGCGTCCATCGGCGATCGCGGAACTGAAGCAACTCGTCGCGCCTGGCGCGCGCCGTTCGTTCATCGCGATGAGCCTGCTGTGGATCATCGTCAATTTCGCCAGCGCGACGGGCGGCCTGTTCTTTACGCTCTACGTCGTCCAGGAGCGCGGCTGGCCTGCTGGCGACCTCGCCCGCATCGCTCCGTTCGGGCTGGCAGGCGCATTCGTCGGCTATCTTGGGGCGGGCATGTTGTCGGATGCCATCGGCCGCCGCTGGACCATGTGCCTTTTCACGGCGCTGCTCGGGGCGCTGACGATGACGTGTTATGCTTCGACCGGCTGGTACGCGATCGCGGCGTCCTTCATCGGGCTACAGGCCATGCTTGGCATCTGGGTCGTGTCCTATACGCTCAACAGCGAGCTGTTCCCGACCGGGCTGCGCGGCGCGGCCAACGGCTGGTGCAACAACCTGATCGGCCGCTGGGGCATGGTGATCGCGCCTGCCATCGTCGGCAGCCTCAGCGGCAAGCTTGGCGGGATCGGCCCGGCGGCGAGCCTGCTGGCCGTGGTGGCATGGCTGGCAATTCCGGTGGTGCTGTTCATGGTTCCCGAAACGCGGGGTCAAAGCCTCGACCGTCCGGGCTAGCGGCAGTGCGCCGTATTCTCCTGCCCGTGCGTGCCGTCACGTTGCACGCACGGGCAGGGCCCTCATGTCCTGTTCAGACCTTCACCACGCGGCAAGTGGGCACGGGGTGCTCGTCGGCCTCGATCCAGCGCCACAGGCCGGTGCCCTGGCGGTGTCCGGCAAGATCCACCCAGTTGCCGTAGCCCGGATCCTTGTCCGCGCAGACCAGGATCACGCTGCCGTCATCCTCGTAAGTCGCCTGCGAGTTGTTGAGCCAGACTTTCTGGTGCACGTGGTCGAGCGATTCCATCCACCAGTTGTCGACCTGGAAGTTCCACATCCGGCAGTTCGCCGGCGGCTTCGCCTCGATCACCAGCGCTTCGTCCGGGTCAAGGTCGAAATAGATGTGGCCGTACCAGATCTTGGGATCTCCCCCGGCCTTGTAGAAGATCGACTGGTCGGCTTCGTAGATGCGGTTGGGCTGCGCCTTGAACCATTCCGACCAGTCGGCGAAAGTATTGGCCGTGCCGCGCACCCAGGCGGCGGCGCTCGCCAGCTGTCCGGTGATTTTCTCCGGCGTCAGCAGTTCGGGCGCGGCCGGCCCTTCGCCGATCCGTTCGACATGGAATTCCGCCGGGACCTGCGTGCGCTTGTCGTCGAAAGTCTGGCGGATGATGAGCAGTGTCGTGTCTTCGGCCATCGGCAGCCAGTTGCCAGGATGCCGCTTGGCGGAAGCGACGATTTCGAAAGTCCCGTCGGGTGCGACGTCGACATCGGCGAATTCGATCTCGCCGGTCGACATCATGGTTCCGTCGGTGGCGTAGCGGTTGGCCTTGGACCCGATCGAGAGATAGGGCACTGTCCCGCGCTTGCCCCAGATGCGGTATTCGCGGTCGCCGCGCACGACGATCTGTTCGTAGCGGTTGTCCGGATTGTCCGCGCCGATCTTGATCTTGTCGTCGCAGAGCTGGAAGATCCGCGGGAAATCGGGATCGGCGGAATCGACCAGCATGTTGAGCGCGGTGCGAGTCAGGCGGCTGAGGTAACGCAGCCCTTCCGCTTGGTCGAGCGGGGTGGCCGGCGCTTCCGGGCGGGCCAGCACTTCGCCTGCTTCCGCCAGCATGGCGCAGAATTTCGACCATTCGTCGCGAAGCCGTTCATTCACTTGATCTCTCCCAGGTACGATGCCTTCATTCTTGGAAGGAGACGTGCCCGCCGCAAGATGCGGGTATTTCTTTTTGGCACTTTCACGAAATTTTGGCCCTGATTTTATTCGCCGGTATTTTTTCTTCCCCGATGGGCCGCGAGAAGCCGCAGGCGAAAGGGCGGGGGTGGCGCTTCTTTCGGGTTCCGGTCCATGTCGTGAATAGCTCCTGTTGCGACGGATAAACAGGTCGGCATCTGGGTGGGGCCAGGTTCGGGCTGAAATGCTTTCGAAGAGATACCTGGTCTTCCTACCGGTGGTTAGCAGCCTTTCCTGTTCCAATTTTATCGTACGACCAAGATCGACAGGATGTAGCCCGCCTTTTTTGGTTATCTAACAATAACAGTAACTTGGAAAAATTTGGGAAGTTTTGATTGTCGGAAACGTACAAGAAATAAAGTCTTATGATCGAAAAAACGATTTATTTACGTTGCATGTGAGAAATTAACTTAGGGAGTGAGCAGGCCGTTGGGGCATGAAAACATCCGGAGGCGATGATGGCAATTGGAAGGAAGTTGCCCTCATGGATCAAGCCTGGTTTTTCGGAAACAGACCGGTTTTCGGCAATTAGGATTCCGAGGGAAGATTCATCAGACGAATTGTCTTACACGGCTCAATGCATCGAAGTATTGCGCCCGCTTCTTCCGCTTATGGGCGGGGTCTTTTTTCTCTTTACGCTTCTCCTGGTCTGGAGGAACTGGCCGATCGCAACCGCGCCCAGCGCGGTCTGGGTCGCCGCGAGCCTGTTCATTTCGCTGCCGGTCATGTGTGGCGGGGCATCCATGGTCTGGAAGCGGTACGGGAACCAGATCCTCACGGCGAAAATCATTGGTTTCGGCAGCGCCGTGACCGGGCTGTTGCTCGGGAGTGCTTCGGGCGTGTTCCTCTATCCGCTCAGCCTCGCGCCGACGCTCGGTTGCGTGATTATAGGGTTGGTGATTCTTGCTGCGTTTCCGCTTGCGCAAATTGTGTTTCTGGCGAGCTTTGCCGTAGCGGAAATCCTGCTGGGTGAGGATCCCCTGCCGGCGAATGCGCTGGCCTTTGCGCTGGTCATCAGTTTCGGCGGCGCCTGGATTTCGGCACATGCCCGGTTCGTCCGCGCCAAGACAAGGATGGACCTCGAGAAGGAACGGTTCAGCCGGATGGCCTCGGTGGATGGAAGCTTCGCCTGGCAAACCGATGTCTGCGGGAACCTGATCCAATCGGGCGAGGAGCTTTTCACGGCGCTTGGCAGGAAGGCGGATGAACTGCTCCGGCTTCCGCTCTGGTCGCTGGTGGGCTCCGGCACGAAATGCAACAAAGAGCAGGTGCGGGAGATCGCATTCAGCACGGATGTCCTGAAACGGCACCATGACATGCAGGCTCCGTTCGGCGAACTCGTAGTTTGCGCCCGCGGAAAGGATGGTGTCCACCGCCTGACCTTGTCCGGGCGGCCGCGGTACGATGCGTCGGGGGCCTTTATCGGATTCCTTGGGGTCGGGCTGGATCTGACGGAATATTTCAAGGGTCAGGAAAGGCTGCTGGCCGCGGCGGAACGCGACGCGCTGACCAAGCTGATGAACCGGGCCTGCTTCAACCGGAACCTGGAAGAGCTGTTGTCCGGACGCCGCGATGGCAGGTGTGCGACGGCGCTTCTGATGATCGACCTCGACAAGTTCAAACAGGCCAACGATACGCTCGGCCATCAGGTCGGCGACCAGTTGCTGAGGCAATTTGCCGAGCGGCTCAAGATGCTCATCAACTCGAGAGGGTTCGTCGGCAGGCTCGGCGGAGACGAGTTCGGTGTTGTCCTGCATGAGATATCCGACCGGGCGCGGCTCGATGCGCTTGCCGGCGATCTCGTCCACCATCTGAGCGCGCCATACGAGATTTCCGGTCTAAAGGTTTCGGTCGGTGCGGCGATCGGGATCGCGATCGGGCCCGAGCATGGCGATACGGTCGATGCGCTGGTCAGGAATGCCGACCTTGCCCTTTATTCGGCCAAGGCGCGCGGCGGATGCAAGCATCGCTTTTTCGATACGACGCTGCTCGATCACGCTCTCGAGCGCCGCCAGCTCGAGATCGACCTTGGAAACGCGATCGAAAACGGCGAGCTTTCGGTGCAGTATCAGCCGATCGTCGATGCCGAGACCGAGATGCTTTGCGGTTTCGAGGCGCTGACGCGCTGGCGCCACCCGGAACGTGGCGACGTTGCTGCCGACGAATTCATCCCGCTGGCCGAAACTGCGGGGCTGATGAGCCGGCTCGGGAACTGGATCCTGCGCGAAGCCTGCGCGGAAGCAGCCCATTGGCCTGCGTCCGTCAGGCTGGCGGTGAACATATCGCCGAGCCAGTTCGAGAGCCCCGGTCTGACGAGCGCCGTCGTCAACAGCCTGGCGCAAAGCCGCCTTCCTCCGGATCGGCTGGAGATCGAAATTACCGAGAATGTCTTTCTCGAACAGTCCGAAAACACGCAGGCAATCCTGCAACAGCTTCACGACCTGGGCGTGCGGTGGGTGATCGACGATTTCGGAACCGGCTATTCAAGCCTGAAATACTTGCTCAACGCGCCTTTCTCGAAAATCAAGATCGACCGGGAATTCGTGAATGGCTTGTCGGTACCGGAAAGCCAGAAGCGCGCGATCGTCGGGACGATCATTGCGCTGGCGAAAAGCCTGGGCATGGTGACGACGGCGGAAGGGGTGGAATCCCTCGGTGACCTCAAGCTCGTGAGGGAGCTCGGCTGTTCGCAGGTCCAGGGTTTCGTGTACGGTCCGGCATTGACCGCGCTGGAGGCGCGTTCGTTCGCCAAGAGCCGCCACCCCATTGTTGCCGAGGGCTTCGAGGTTACCAGGCGCGAACCGCGCATGGTCGTCCTGCGGAGTGCGGACATTCTTTGTGGCGGGCAGGTTTTTCCCGGTACCGTGCGGAACGTCTCGTCGAGCGGCGCGATGCTCGAAACCGAAGGATATATCGCGATCGGAAGCCGCGTCGAAATTCACATGGACCATGACAAACCCCATTCCGGGGTAGTTCGCTGGATCGACGGCATTCGCTTCGGTGTGCAATTCGACGAAGGAAGCGCCGTGGAATCCCGGGATATGCAGTCTTCCAGCGATGGATCGCAGGCCGCGGCGGCCTGATTTCGCTTTCAGAACGTAGTTCGGTTGGAAGCGCTCGAATCCGAGTGCCAAAGGCTTACTAGTAAGTAATAATATATCAAATATTTGTAATTTATAAGTTAATTTTGTGATGTATATTTCTCTGAAAAGTGATCATTCTGATTATCATTAAGCCTTCCTTATGAAATAAAATGTATTTTGCCATTGGTTTTAAGCTTATGATTTCTTTGTCCGTCTGCGGAGATGCTTATGGGCGATATGCAACAGGGGGGAGCGGACGGTGATGGTTCTTCGGAACATGGCGTGTTCTCCATCCTGATCATCGAGGATAACCCGGGCGACCGCCGGTTGGCCGAAATCGCCCTGAGGACCGGTGCCGAAGACACCGGTGCATCCTGCAAAGTGCATATGGCCGCCACGCTCGAAGAGGGCCTCTGGCTGCTCCAGGACAGCCAAGAAGACGCGCTGCACGCGATCCTGCTCGATCTCGGGTTGCCGGATGCGACCGGTTTCGAAGGGCTGAGAACGCTCAAGTCCCTTTGCCCGGACATACCCGTCGTGATCCTGACGGGGCAGAACGAAGCGTCCGTCGCCGTATCGGCCCTGCAACACGGCGCTGCGGACTATCTGGAAAAGGACGAGATACGTCCGCGTTCCCTCTGGCGAACGATCGGCTATGCCCTCGAACGCAAGAAATTCGAGGCCGAACTCGTCACTCTGGCGGCTACCGACCCGCTGACGATGGTAAAGAACCGCCGCGCACTGCTGGAAGCGCTGCCATCCATCATGGACAATTCGTGCCGGGCGGAACTCTACTGTGCGGTCCTCATTTTGGACATTGATAATTTCAAGCAGATCAACGACTTGCATGGACATGGCGCTGGTGACGAGTTGCTCGTAGCCATTGCGGCGCAAATTTCCGGCGCCGTTCGGCAGACCGATCTGGTCGGCCGTCTCGGCGGCGACGAATTCGCGGTGATCGCAACCAATCTGAAGACGCCCGAAGGTGCGGTGGAAATCGCCGAAAAGATCTCCCGGGCGATCGATTCCCTCCCCGATGTCAACGGCAGGCCGATCGAGATATCCTCGAGCATCGGGATCGCCTTGTTCCCATCGGGTGCCGAAGGGGGGGATGAACTCCTGACCCACGCCGATCTGGCGATGTACAAGGCCAAGAGGGAAGGCGGCTCGTCGATCTGCCTTTACGACGAATGCCTCCATCGCAAATTGCACCGCCGGCTGCTGTTGAAAAGGGCGATGCGCAAGGACATCGCGACGCCGGGGTTTTATCTCGACTACCAGCCGATCGTCGACTGCAAGACGCACCGGATCGTGTCCGCCGAAGGCCTTGCACGCTGGAAGCAGCAGGACGGCAAGGTCGTCATGCCCGGCGAGTTCATCCCGATAGCCGAGGAAAATGGCTGGATTGCCGACCTGGGCATGCAGATGGTCGAGGATGCCTGCGAATTCGTGAGCCGGTCGCAGATGACCGGGGTCCCGATCGTGCCCATTTCGATCAACGTTTCCCCGATCCAGTGCAAGGACAACGGTTTTCCCGGGGAGTTCACCAAGGCGATCGAAAGCCGCGGGTGGACCCCCGCGTTGTTCAACATCGAGATTACCGAATCCACGTTCATGCAGAATCTCGATTCCGCAAGGCGCGGGCTCGAGGCGCTGATGAATGTGGGGATCGGAATCCACATCGACGATTTCGGGACCGGCTATTCGTCGCTGTCGCTGCTGCGGGACTTGCCGCTCAAGCACTTGAAGCTCGACCGCAGCTTCGTATCGAGAATGGTCGACGACCTGGGCACCAGGCGCATCATGGAAGCGATTTCAGACCTCGCGCACAAGCTTGAGTTCAAGACCGTGGCCGAGGGGGTGGAAACGGAGGAGCAGGTAGAATTGCTGACCGAAATCGGGATCGACTACCTCCAGGGTTTCTATTTCTCCCCGCCGATCAGCGCAGCGAGGCTTTGTGAAGAACTGATCATGGGCAGGGCCCTGCGTAGCGGTTACAAGGCGGAAGAGGCTGCCGACGACGACTATGTGCCCGGCCCGCTTCCGCGGGTCGTGGGGCGTTAGGATCTCCGGCATGAAGTGGCTTGAGCTGTCGAGATTCAGCTTCGCGACAAAGGTCGTTCTGGCGACCGGGCTGATCGGCCTGTTGTCCATCGCGGCGCTGACTGTCTACATGTACCACGGAAGCGAGAACATTCTGGTCGAACGGGACTCGGAACGTCTCGCCGGCAGCGTGGAAGTGTCGGCCTTGCGCCTCAATTCGCGTTTGGAATTCGGGCGGCAGGACACGCTGCTGCTGTCCAAGACGCCGCCGATCCTCGGTATCTTCCGCGCAAATTTGCAAGGTGGCGTCGATCCGCTCGACGGTTCCACCGGACGCCTGTGGCGCGACCGCCTTGCCACCATTTTTGCCGGAATGCTCGAGGCGCGGCCCGAATACATGCAGGTTCGCTTGATCGGAGCAGGCGACAACGGACGGGAAATTGTCCGGGTAGACCGGCTGCGCGACGGCACGATCAACAGGATTCCCGAGCAGGAACTGCAGCAGAAGATCAATCGGCCATACGTCCGCGATACCCTGCGCCTGAACAAGGGCGAGATCTATCTGTCACGGATCGACCTGAACCAGGAACACGGCAAGATCGAGGTGCCCAACCGTCCCGTCATCAGAGTGGCGACACCGCTGTTCTCGGAAACGGGCGAAAGGCTCGGCATCATCATCATCAACATCGACATGGGCCGGATTTTCCAGATCATCAAAGGCCCGCTGCCCGATCAGGCCGGGTTCTACCTCACGAACAGCGACGGCGACTACCTCGATCATCCGCAGGCGGAAAAGACGTTCGGATTCGATCTCGGCCACCGTTACCTGATGCAGGACGAATTCCCCGCGCTGAAGTCCTTCTTCGCAGGTAATGCAAGCGAATACAGGGGTATGATCGACGGCCCGGCGGGCCAACTCCTCACGGTCGCCGCCAAGGTTCGTTACGATCCCCAGGACGACAGCCAGTACGTGGTCATCAGCGAGACGATACCGGCGAGCGAACTTGCCGAAAGCATGGCCAGCGTGCGCAATCGCGCGGCTGCCGCAGCCGCAGTTGTGCTCTTGTTTGGGCTTCTGGCGATGGCATGGCTGGCGCGGTCGCTGGCGCGGCCGCTCAAGGACATCAGCGACATGGCCGTGGCGGTTTCGCGTGGCGACCGGCAGGTGGATATCGGCACGACCGGGATGCGGCGCGATGAGGTCGGTGCGCTTGCCCGCAGTTTCGAAACGATGGTTCTGAAGGTCGACGAGCGCGAGACGGAACTTGCCGCCGAGAAGGTGAAACTGGAGCAGGCCAATGACAAGCTGGTCCGCTCGAACCGGGAATTGATGCAATTCGCCTATGTCGCTTCCCACGACCTGCAGGAGCCGCTGCGGATGGTCGATAGTTACATGGGGCTGATCGAACGCCGCTATAAGGGCAAGCTCGACTCCGATGCCGACGAATTCATCGGTTATGCGGTGGACGGCGCGCGGCGCATGAAGCGGCTGATCAACGAGCTTCTTTCCTATTCGCGCGTCAGCAACAGGCCGCTGAAAGTCGACCGGGTCGATACGCGCGCCCTTGTCGAAGGGGTTCTCGCGATGCTGCAGGGCCAGATCGAGCAGGCCGGTGCGGAGATCGAAGTCGGCCCGCTTCCGACAATCGAAGCCGACCCGGGGCAGATCGAACGGCTGTTCACCAACCTTATCGGCAATGCGCTCAAGTTTCGCAGCGATACGCCCCCGCACATCACGGTTTCCGCTGAACAGAAGGACGGGATGTGGGAGTTTGCGATTGCCGATAACGGCATCGGGATCGATCCCGAATTCCAGGAAAAGATCTTCGAGATATTCGCGCGTCTGCACAGCCGTGACGTCTATGACGGTACCGGCATCGGCCTGGCGGCCTGCAAGCGTATCGTCGAATTGCATGGCGGCACGATCCGGGTGGAACCCGCGCCTGGCGGCGGTTCCATCTTCCGCTTCACATTGCCCGAGCGTCAGGAAGGGGAGGAAGACTGATGTTGGATGTATTTCCGCGCCCGATCGAGATCCTGCTCGTCGAAGACAACCCGGCCGATATCCGGTTGACTCAGGAAGGCCTGAAGGAAGCCAAGGTCACGAACAATCTCCATGCGGTCACGAACGGCAGGGATGCGCTGGACTTCCTGTACCGGCGTGAGGCCTATACCGACGCCCCGCGTCCCGACCTCGTCTTGCTCGACCTCAATCTTCCGGGGCTTAGCGGGCATTCGGTTCTTGCCGAAATCAAGAAGGAACCGAGCCTGTTGTTGATACCGGTCGTGGTCCTCACTTCGTCGGAATCCGAAGCCGATATCGTCAAGTCCTACGAGGAACATGCCAATTGCTTCATTTCGAAGCCGGTCGACTTTTCCAGCTTCCTCGACATCGTTTCACGGATCGAGAGTTTCTGGTTTTCGATTGTGAGGCTGCCGCAGCCCAACTGAACTCCGGCCCCTTGCTGGCTCGCGTGGTCAGGGCATCGTCCGTATCGATGCCCTGAGCGGGCGTTTGTCCCTGTTTGGCTGAATCACCCCCGTACTGTGTCGTGTCCGCTATCTCGCAATCGTGCCTTGCGGAGGGGAAGATATTGGCGTGCCCGGACATTCGTGGAATCATCCGGGCGAGTTGCAGAGAGGGTGCCGATGGATTTCGAGATAGAACCGCTTGCGGGAGCGATGGGGGCCATCGTCCGGGGATGGACGCCGGGCAAGCCGCTGAGCGAGCAGGACCGCGAGACGATCGGCGAAGCCCTGCGGCAATATCTGGTCCTCGTCTTCCGTGGCCAGCAGCAGCCGACCGACGACGAACTGGTCGCTTTCGGCAGTGCGTTCGGGGATTTGCTGCAAGGGTCGGCTTTTCTGGAACGGCCGCGCGATCACCCCGAAATCCTCCGGGTCGGCAATCTCGTCGGCGAGGACGGCAAGCCCGAAGGGACGGGCGGCGCGTCTATGATGGACTGGCATTCCGACTATTCCTATGTCGACCGGGTCGGGGACGTGACCTTCCTCAATGCGGTCGAACTGCCCAGGACGCCGCCGCACACCTATTTTGCCAATCAGTATCGCGCCCTTGAAACCCTGTCTGAAGCAATGCGGGACCGGCTGTACGGACTGCGCGCGCTTCACAGCGTCTCGCACTACTACGAGGATGGCGGATCCCAGGATGTCGAGCGTTACCGCGCCGACCGCGAACGCGACCGGAAGGCCGGCATCGAAGCGCCCCCGATACCCGAGGCCGAGCATCCGGTCATCGTGCGCCACCCGGAAACGGGCCGCGAGATTCTCTATGTCGGACCGGCCATTACCCGCTCGATCAATGGCCTCCCCGCGGAAGAGAGCGATGCCTTGCTGGCGGAACTCCATGCCCATTCGACGCGGCCGGACAATGTCCTGGCCCATGACTGGGAGACTGGCGACCTGGTGATGTTCGACACGCTGGGGACGCTGCACAAGCGCGACGCATGGGACCCGGGAGAGCGGCGCTCCATGCGGCAGATGAGCACCGTTTGCCGGATCGATTGACGGCAAACGGATAAACGGCGGCAACCCGGACCGGCGTCCCTTTATCCTTTCGTGCGTTCCGGTACGGCGCGCGCCGCTGCTATGGCCGCGCCCCGGACAGAAACAGATCGCAAACCTTTCGTGCGTGTTCGGCCAGTTTCTCCTCGTCGACCGGGGGGATCTGTCCGTTGGCGGCGGCGATGATCGTGTCCACTGTCAGCATCTTGAGGAAGGTGTCGGCGGCCCACACCGGGTCCAGATCCCCGCGCAGGTCTTGCCCGACCCGCGAGGAAAAGTAATCGATCAGGGGCTGGACATAGAGGTGCTGGACCGACGCCATGACAAGGCGATGCAGTTCCGGGAGATTGTTACCCTCCCGGAATGTGATGATGATAAGGCGGACTGCGGTCGGATGACAGGCGACATGCAGGATGGTCATGGCCCTGCGCATGAGCCCGTCCGCGACTGGTAGCGTGTCGGCTTTCGGCAGACGGGTGCCAAGCAGGCGCTGGCTCAGCCGCTCGACGACGGCGCCGAGTATGCCCGTCTTGTCGGCCCATCTGGCGTAGAGCGTCTTCTTCGAAACCCGCGCGACGCGTGCGATGCCTTCCATGGTCGTGGCGGCATAGCCGTGCTCGATGATCATCGCTTCGGCGACGGCCAGGATGCGGTCGTTCCGCATTTCGATATCGGCCGATCTTGGCCGGCCGCCGACACCGCGCATATCCGTTTCTCTTGCCATTGCCTTTCTGCATTTAGGCTTGCAAATTTTTTGCTTGCAACCCGTTCGTGTCAACATAGAAACGGAAGCGTTCCGTTTTTGGGGAGGACAGTGTGGGATTCGGGGGGCATTCGCGCCATCCAGAATTTTCGCGACCGGCATGGGAACGCGGCAACTGTTGCCGCAGTGCCGGGGAGCGCGAACTCCACAGGCTGTCAGGCTCCCGTTTCACGTCACGTCCAGGCCGGCATTTCGATGACCGCAAGTGCGCACTGCCGGGACGTTCTATAACTCTGTGATAAATATAGAATATATTTCAATATAATATGACGTATATTTGACAAAGCGCAAAGCGACGAAACAGATGGAGGGGAAGATGCGGAATGCGTTTCAACGTCATGGTTCGATGATGACGAGTGCGAGTGGCATGGCGCTCGCATGTGCGACGGCCATGCTGGCGATGGCGGCGCCGGCCTACGGGCAGGAGGGGGATGCAGCCCCCGCGCAAGACACTGCGGGCGGCCTGAAGGAAATTGTCGTGACCGCTCAGAAGAAGGCGGAAGTCCTTCAGAAGGTTCCGGTCGCGGTGACGGCTTTCACGGCTGATGCCATCGAGAAGGCCCAGATCGTCAACGTGGCGAGTCTGACCTCGCTTGCCCCGAATCTCAACGTCTCGGTGCAGCCTGCCGGTTCGACTCTTCCGACCCTGACGATCCGCGGTGTCACCGGCGGTCAGGCAACGCCGGGGGCGGACAATGGCGTGTCGCTCTATGTCGATGGTGTCTATACCGGGGCCGGTTACGGCGCGCTGTCGGGCCTTGCCGACATCGAACGGGTGGAAGTGCTGCGCGGCCCGCAGGGGACGCTCTATGGCCGCAATTCCACCGGCGGCGCAGTCAATTTCATCACGCGCGGCCCGAGTGGCAAGTTCGGTATCCGGCAGGAATTCACTGTCGGCAACCGCAGCAAATTCCGCGCCAAGACCCGGCTGGACTTGCCCGAAGTCAACGGCTTCTCGGCGGTTGTCACGTATCTGCATGACGAGCAGAAGGGCTGGGGGCACAACCTCGGAGCAGGGCAGGAATGGGATTTCACCGACCTGACCGACGGCAAGCTCGGCAAGACGGTTTCTTCCAAGCGGCTCGGCAGCCGCAACATCGACGGCGTCCATGCCGACATCCGCTACGAGTCCGACAAGTTCAAGGCCTCCTACAAGGCGGACTACGTGCACAACGTCCTGACCATGACACCGCAGCAGGTGCTGGGCTTTTCCTCCGGCATAGGCGGCACTTATGCGGCGGGGGTCTACATGGCGCAGCCCTACGTCGGCGGGACGCAGATCGATCCGTCCTTCGAACGGCAGGACTACGTGAACAACTGGTTCACGGCTCCTGAAAAGCTCAAGGTCTTCACCACCAGCCTGACGCTCAGCTACGAATTCTCGGACCAGCTCTCGATCAAGAACATCCTCGCCTACCGGACGTTCACCGATACCGTTCCCAATGGGCTGGACGGGGCCGGCGGGTTGAGGGATGCCCTGGGCTCGGGCGCGCCACTGGTGCTCCTCGGCGTGCCGACATACGCCCATGAAACCCAGTGGACCAACGAGTTCCAGGTCAACTACAATTCCGATCTGGTCGATATCGTCGGCGGCCTGTTCTTTTACACCGAACGCTACAACTACCGCGCGCCGTTGCTGTCGTTCACGACCGTGCCGGACTTCGCGCCGCCGGAAGATCTGGTGTCCAAGGGACGCTCCAAGACGCATAACCGGTCCTATGCCGCCTATGCGCAGGCCACGTTCCATCTCACCGGCCAGCTCGACCTGACCGGCGGCATTCGCCAGACCAAGGACAAGCGCGAGACGACGGCGATCGACACGACTTCGGCGCTGCTCCCGCCCGGAACCTTCAAGAAGAGCTTCAACCACACCGACTGGACGGCCAACATCACCTTCAGGCCGACCAACGACATGACGCTCTATGCCAAGGTGGCAACCGGCTTCCTGTCGGGCGGCGTGGTTTCGGCCGGTGTGCCGTTTGATCCGGAAGAGCTGACACAATACGAAGTGGGCGCCAAGACGGAAATGCTGGACCGCCATCTGCGGCTGAACCTTGCGGCATTCTATTCCGATTACCGCGACTTGCAGGCGATCGATTTCAGCCTTGGCTACACGCGTTTCACCAATGCCGGCAAATCGCGCATCCAGGGGCTCGAACTCGAAGCGACGGCATTGCCGCTGCCGGGTCTGATGCTGACCGCCAACATGGGCTACACCGACTTCAAGTATAAGAGCTACGTGCTTGGCGGGGTGGATGTTACCTCGATCTACAAGGCGGTGTACTTCCCCAAGTTCAACAGTGCGCTGGGGATGGAATATACGCTGCCGGCCTTCGGAAACGGTTCGGAGCTGTCGTTCAATCTCGGGGCGACCTATCGCTCGAAGGTCCGTTACACCCAGCCGACCAATGCTGCGGACCTGAACGAAGCGACGATTTCGCCGTCGAAGTGGCTGCTGGATGCCCGTGCCACTCTGGCGCATGTCCCGCTTGGCGGGCTGGACGCCAAGATCTCGGTATGGGGCAAGAACCTCACCGATTCCCGCAAGCTGGCCTACGCGGCCGATCTCGGGACCGTGGTGCAGGGCAGTTTTGAGGAGCCGCGTACTTTCGGGATCGATTTCGCCTTCGAATATTGATCTGAAGCCCAGAGCAGGGGCGTGCCGCCGGTGCGGCGCGCCCTTCCTGGCACTGTCAGGTGGCGAATGGCGCGGCCATCAACGGCCGGCCCCCAGGCTGGCTTCCGCGCTCACGGCCAGTTCGACCACTTCCGATGTGATCTGTTCCTGGCGCAGGCGCCGGACAAGGGCGGTCAATTCGTCCAGGCGGTGGTCGATATTGTTGCGCGCGGCCAGCATGGCGTACATGCGCGCTTCGTTTTCCGCCGCATAGGAAAGCATGATCGCTTCGCAGATTTCCGCGAAGACATATTCCTGCGCCAGCGCTTCCAGCAAGGCCTGTGGCGGCAGATTGAGCAGGGGGGGCTCGGCCGGTGCGGCAGCCGGGAAGCGGAGGAAATCGAACGGGATCAGCGGCCGGTTGACGACAGCCCGTTCGGATTGCCTATGCCCGGCATGGACAAGCGTTACCCGGTTGATCTCCTCGCGTTCGAGCCGCCGGTACAATTCCTCGACCAGCCTGTTCGCCTGCGTCATGACTTCGTCGGCATGCGCGGCCATCGGCATGGTCCCGTTCACTTCGAGGCCGCGTTCCTTCGTTTCCACCACGCCGCGATTGCCGATCACGAACAGTTCGCAGGCCGCCGCCTGCGTGGCGGGCAGTGCCTCGACCGCGTCGAGTATCTGTCCGTTGAACCCGCCCACGAAGCCCTGTTCGCTGCATATGGCAATGACCAGATGCACGCCGCCCGAAGGGGAACCCGACGCCGAAGCACCATTCTGCGGCAGCAGGACGAGAGCTTCGCCGATCGCTTCGGCAACGGTCTGTTCGTAGCTGAGAATGCCTTCCAGCCTTTCCTGCGCTTCCTTCAGCCGGACTGCGGCCATGCCCCGGATCGCCGAAACGACGGAGGAAAACTGGCCGATGCCCTCCAGCCGGTGCACGACGTCGCCAAGCTGGTCAGCCACCGCCTGCCCCCTGGGCTTCGTGCCCGGCGAGCGCGGCAAGGGCGCGAACCGTTTCGACGAGCCGGGCACGCGACGTCTCGTCCGCCTTGCCCGAAGCCGTGACCGTGGAAACGAGGTCCGGGACCGAGGAATCGAGCCAATGGGCAATGCGGGTGCGGATCTTGCCGACAGTCTCGGCGGGGTATTCGTCGAACACGCCGGCCTCCAGCGCGGCGAGCAGCGCCACCTGGTCGATCATGCGCAAGCCTTCGAAACGCGGTTGGCGGAGCAAGGCCCGGATGCGTTCGCCGCGCCGGATCTGCCCGGCCACCCGCTTGTCGGAAATGCCGCCGAAGCGAGTGAAGATCTCCAGTTCGAGGAATTGCGCGTATTCGAGCCGGATCTTTCCCGAAACGTCGCGCAGCGCGGTTTTCTGCGTCTTGCCGCCCACCCGGCTGACACTTAGCCCGACATCGACGGGCGGGCGCTGGTTGGCCGCGAAAAGGCGGGAATCGAGCACGATCTGGCCGTCCGTGATCGAAATCAGGTTGGTCGGGATATAGGCCGAAAGGTTCCCCGCATCGGTTTCGACGATCGGCAGTGCGGACAGCGATCCGCCGCCCAGTTCCGGCGACAGGTGGGCGGCGCGTTCCAGCAGGTGGGCGTGCTGGTAGAAGATGTCCCCCGGATAGGCTTCGCGGCCCGGCGGCGAGCGGGTCAGGAGGGACAGCTCGCGGTGGGTCGCGGCGTGTTTCGAAAGGTCGTCGATCACGACGAGCGCATGGCCGCCCCGGTCGCGGAAATATTCGGCCATGGTGATGCCTGCCGCCGGCGCGATCCATTGCAGGCCGGGCGGTGTGGCGGCCGATGCCACGACGAAGATCGTGCGTTCCGGGGCGCCGTGCCTGCGCACGGCTTCGACGACCCGCTCGATCGCCGCCACCCGCTGGCCGACCGCGATGTAGACGCAGATCACGTCCGAATGCTTCTGCGCGATCATCGCCTCGACCGCGAGGGCGGTCTTGCCGGTGGCACGGTCGCCGATAATCAGTTCGCGCTGCCCGCGTCCCAGCGCGAACAGCGCATCGACGACGAGCAGGCCGGTTTCGACCGGGTCGCGCACGAGGTCGCGGTCGATGATGGAAGGGGCATCGCGTTCGGTGGGGTCGAAGCGTTCGGCCGCGATCGGCTCTCCGCCGTCGAGCGGGCGGCCCAGCGGATCTACCACCCGTCCGAGCAATCCGGGTCCGACCGGCACGCGCAGCACTTCGCCGGTGCCCGAAACCCGCGTGCCTGCCTCGACTCCTTCGGCGCTGTCGAGCAGGACGGTGCCGATCGCATCCGCGTCGAGCGTCATCGCCAGCCCGGTCTGACCCGTTTCGAACCGCAGCAGCTCCCCGAGCCTGGTGTCGGGCAGGCCGGAAACCATGGCGATGCCGTCAGCCATATGGATGACCCGGCCGGTCGTTTCCGCAGTGGGAGCAAGCGCCAGCTGCGCCAGCTTCCGGCGGCTGTGCTCGATCCAGTCTTCGGCCTCAGCCATTGCCATTCCTGTCGCGAGTCAGCGTCGCGGCGATGCGGTCGAGATCGTTGCGGAAGCTGTTGTGCACGGCCGCGTGCCGGGTTTCGATTTCCAGCCCCGCGATCAGCCCGGGATCGACTGTCACGGCCAGCGTGGCGTCGCGGCCGAGCGCCTTGGAAAGCGCGGTGCGGATGGCGCCTTCCTCTTCCGCGGAAAGTGCGCGCGGGGCCTTGAGCGCGATTGCTTCCCCGTCCGCACCGAATTCGCCGCGGGTATTCTCCGGCAGTTGGCGCAAGCCGTCGGCCAGGCCGTCGATGAAGCCGGCGATGCGCGCATCCTGTGGCAGGCGTTCGAACAGGCGGGCGGCGATGTCGACGGCAAGGCGGCTTGCCCAGTCGCCGGCACGCGCGGCTTCGTCCGCGCGGATCCGTTCCGCTTCCTTGTGCGCCATGTCGCGCAAGCGGCCTGCTTCGGCGCGTGCTGCCGCCAGGAGGGTTTCCTTTTCCTTGTCCGCTTCGCGGGTTGCCGCCGCGATCATGCCGCTGCGCGCGGCCGCTGCTTCGTCGGCGGCCAGCTTGGCTTCCTGCCCGGCGGCTTCGGCCTTGTCTTTCGCGGCCCTGGCCTCTTCGAGGATGCGGTCGGCCGCCGCCTGGCGTTCGGCAACGATGCGCGCGATGGGGCGAAAGAGGAAACGGCTCAGGATCCAGACGAGGACCAGCAGGTTGATCGCCTGCAGCCCCAGGGTCCACCAATCGATCCGCATCGTGCCGCCGCCGCCTTAGCCGACGAAGGGGTTGGCGAAGAGCAGCAGCAGCGACACGACGAGGCAGTAGATCGCCATCGTCTCGATCATCGCCAGGCCGACGAACAGCGTGCGCGACAGCGTGCCGGCCGCTTCGGGCTGGCGGGCGATGGCGTCCATGGCGGCGGCCACGGCCCTGCCTTCCGCCAGCGCCGGGCCGATGGCGCCGAAGCACACGGTCAGCGCGGCGAATATGATGCTGATTTGCTCGGTCGTCATGTCGGTTCCCTTTCCGGACGCGCCTTGGGAGGAGTGCTTTCTTCGCCGTTTACCGCCGCGCCGATGAAGACACAGGAAAGAATGGCGAAGATGTATGCTTGTACCGCGCCCGTGAGCAAGTCGAGCGCCATCAGCGGTATTGGCACCAGCAGCCCCGCGAGCGAGAGGACGATGCCGATGACGAACACGCCGCTCATGATATTGCCGAACAGGCGCACGATCATGGAAAAGGCGCGGGTGATCTGTTCGATCAGGTTGAGCGGGATCATTGCCCAGCTGGGCTGCGCGAACGTGGCGAAATAGCCGCGCAGCCCTTGCGCGCGGATGCCGAACCAGACGGTGGCGGCAAGCACGACCAGCGCCAGCGCCGCATCGGTTTCGAGCGCGGCGGTCGGCGGTTCGTTGCCCGGCACCAGGGATGACCAGTTGGCGACGAGGATGAACAGGAACACCGTGCCCACCAGGGCGCGATAGGGCGCCGGATCGCGCTGGACGACTTCCGACACCTGATGGTCGATCGCTTCGACGACCAGTTCGGCGGCCGATTGCAACTTGCCCGGTTCGCGCGACAGCCGGCCGCGCAAGTAGAAGGCGAACAGGGCGAGCAGGACCATGATCGCCCAGGTCGTCACCACCGGGCGGGTAACCGGGACGGGGCCCAGCATGAACAGCGGTTCGAGGACAAGCGGCGATCCGGTCATGGCAGCTCCTTGCGCACGCCGCGCATCACCAGCCAGCGTCCGGCCAGAAGGCCCAGCGAACAGGCCAGCAGGGCTTCCGCGCCGAAATGCACCGCTCCGGCCAGTACGGCAACGACAACGGCGATCCGGCCGGCGTGGAGCAGCCCGGCCAGCAGGGGGCGCCCCTCGGCATAGAGCGCGACATTGCGCCGCAGCGAGGCGAAGAAGGCGAGGCCGAGCACCAGCCCGGTTCCGAGCCAGAGCGCCAGTTGCGCCAGCAGTCCGGGCGAGGGCAAAACGGTCATAGGCGGTGGTGCATCCATCTCCACGAAAACCAGAAACCCAACGCCGCCCCGAGCATCAGCAAGGGCGCCGAAAAGAAGATGCCCGTGCCGAACGTGCGGTCGAGCCAGCGGCCGGCGAACACGCCCAGCAGCGTGGGCAGGATCATCGTCCAGCCCAGCACTCCGATCTGGCCGAGCCGCGTGCCCAGCGAGGGTTCGGGATCGGATCGTCCTTCGTCGGCGCGCTGCGACGCCTCCCGTGCGGCTTCGGCCATGCGGTCGCGGGGTTCGTTCGCGGTCATGCAAGGCCTCCGTCACGGGCGGCGGGAAAGCCTTCGACGTGCTTTTCGGGCATGATGTGCGACAGGAGCTGGCGCAGGGCGTAGGTGTGGAACTGGGCCTGTTCGACCCGGGCGCAGCGGTCCGCCTCGCTTTCCTCCACCCTGGTGGAGTGAACGGCGGCTTCGAGTTCCGTCAGGTCGTCGCTCAACACGGCTTCGCGGGCGGCAATGGCGACCCGGTTGCCGCCCGAAACCCTGAGTACGCCGGCACGCACCGCGCAGTGCCGCCAGGTTTCGCCATCCGTGCGCCAGTGCACGACCGAAGCCGGCAGGACGGTCAGCAGGTCGGCATGGCCAGGCTGGACGCCGAACCCGCCGCTCGCATCCGCGGCCCGCAGCGAACGGACCGTGTCGCAGGCGATCACCAGCTTTGCCGGCGTGGCGATGGTCAGGCGTAGCGGCGCGCTCACGATGCGGCCTCCTTGGCGCGGGCT
Source organism: Novosphingobium sp. (assembly GCA_028697875.1). Taxonomy (GTDB): domain Bacteria; phylum Pseudomonadota; class Alphaproteobacteria; order Sphingomonadales; family Sphingomonadaceae; genus Caenibius. The sequence continues at coordinate 31,585 of JAQVEQ010000003.1, forward strand.
TCTTCGATGGTGCCGACCATGTAGAGCGAGCGTTCCTGCCACGTGTCGCATTCGCCATCGAGGATGGCGCGGCAACCGGCGATGGTATCGGCCAGCGCGACCGAGCGCCCTTCCGTCCCGGTGAAGGCCTGGGTGACAGTGAACGGCTGGGTCAGGAACGATTGCAGCCGCCGCGCCCGGGTGACGTTGCGCCGGTCCTCCGCCCCGAGTTCCTCTACGCCGAGCAGCGCGATCACGTCCTGCAATTCGCGATAGCGCTCGATGGCGCTGCGCACCGCGACTGCCACTTCGGTGTGCTCCTTGCCCACGACCAGCGGGTCGAGCAGCACCGAGGAGGAGGCGATGGGGTCGATTGCGGGATACATGCCTTCCGCCGCCATCGTGCGCGAGAGCACGACGATCGAGTCGGCATGGGCGGCGATGGTGGTGACGGCCGGATCGGTGAAGTCGTCCGCCGGGACATAGACCGCCTGGACGGAGGTTACTGCCGCATCGCCGACCGAGGCGATCCGTTCCTGCAAGGCGGCGACTTCGCTGGCCAGCGTCGGCTGGTAGCCCACGCGCGAGGGCAGGCGGCCGAGCAGGCCGGAAATCTCCGCGCCCGCCTGGACGAAGCGGAAGACGTTATCCATCAGCAGCAGGACGTTGCGGTGCTGTTCGTCGCGGAAATATTCGGCAATGGTCAGGGCCGTCATCGGCACTCGCCAGCGCGCGCCGGGCGGTTCGTTCATCTGGCCGTAGACCAGGACGGTCCGGTCGATCACGCCGGAATTACGCATGTCGAGCAGCAGTTCGTGCCCTTCGCGCGAGCGTTCGCCGACCCCGGCGAAGATCGAGATCCCCTGATAGCCGGAAACCATGGCGTGGATGAGTTCCATCACCAGCACGGTCTTGCCCACGCCCGCCCCGCCGAACATGGCCGCCTTGCCGCCCCGGGCCAGCGGGGTAAGCAAGTCGATCGCCTTGATGCCCGTCATGAACAGGTCGGTCGCGCCTTCCTGGGCGGCAAAGGGCAGGGCCGGGCGATGGATCGGCCAATAGGGCGTGTCCTGCGGCAAGGGATCGCCCGCGTCGGCAATCTTGCCGGTGACGCCGAGCAGGCGTCCGAGAACGCCGTCCCCGACCGGGACTGTGATCGGCCCGCCCGTGCGCACGACCCGGCTGCCCCGCCGCAGTCCGGAAGTCGGCTCGATCGCAATGGCGCGGACTGTCGTCGCGTCGACATGGGCCTGGACTTCGGCGGTAATGGTCCGCTCTGCGTCGAGCACGACGGACAGGGCCTCTTCGATTTCGGGCAGGGCACCGCCGGGAAATTCCGCGTCGATCACCGCGCCTCGGACCGCAACGATCCGTCCGGGCGAAGCATCGTCCCGGGAGAGAGATCGGAAGAG
>JAQVEQ010000138.1 GCA_028697875.1 Novosphingobium sp.
GTATCGACGTCGATCACCTTGATCCCGGCGAACGAGCGGGCGGTTGCGGCGCGATCGGGTGCGGTGATGGCCTGGGTTGCCACGATATGTCCTCTCTTGAGCTTCGGCTCTGCTGTCGCCAAGCGGACTACGCCCCGCGCCGCGCCGCATCCAATGCTCAATCGCGCACCCCCACTTCGCATTATTCTATTGGCGCACGGCCGCCCCGGCCGGGCATGGCTGCCACAGCAGACAAGCGATGCACGAAGGGGAGAGAAGAATGTCAGCCAGCCACACAGACCGCGTGGTCCGCATCGGCGCGGGCGCGGCCTTTGCCAACGACAGCGCGCTGGCGGTGCCGCAATTGCTGGAATCCGATCCGCCCGACTACATCGTGCTGGAACACCTTGCCGAAGGGCTGATGTCGCCGCTGGCCGAAGCGATGGCGCGCGATCCGGCGCTCGGCTTTTCGACCAACGTCCTCGACATCCATATCGGCCCCAATCTCGCCCGGATCGTGCAGAGCGGCGTGAAAGTGATTACCAATGCCGGCGGCCTCAATCCGGCGGGCGCGGCGGCGGCGCTGGAACGGCTGGCTGCGGAACAGGGCCTCGCCCTGCGCATCGCCCATGTCGAAGGGGACGACTTGCGCGGCCGGGTGGAAGAATTCGCCGCGTCCCGCCAGGCGGACATGTATTCGGGCCGGGCATGGCCGGAAGAGATCGTTTCCGCCAACGCCTATATCGGCGCCTTCCCCATCGCGGAGGCGCTTTCCATGGGCGCCGACATCGTGATCGTCGGCCGTTCGACCGACAGCGCCCTGACGCTGGGGCCGCTGATCCACGAATTCGGCTGGAAGCCCGAAGACTACGACCTGCTGGCGGCCGGGACACTGGCCGGGCACCTGCTGGAATGCGGGGCGATGTCCGCCGGGGGCACGTTCACCGACTGGCTCAAGCTGCCCGATTGGGAGAACATCGGCTATCCCATCGCCGAATGCCGCGCGGACGGCACGTTCGCGATGACGAAATCCGCAGGCACCGGGGGACTGGTCAGCGCGGGCACCGTGACCGAGCAGATGGTCTACGAGATCGGCGACCCGTCGCGCTATCTCGTCCCCGACGTGGCCTGCGACTTCACCGGCGTGCGGATGGCCGATGCCGGCCCGAACCGGGTCGAGGTTTCCGGCGCGCGCGGCCGTGCGCCCAACGGATGCTACAAGGTCTGCGTCACCCATCACGAGGGATGGCGCATGACCGTGGCCCTCGTGGTGGTCGGCCAGCGCGCGGTCGAAAAGGCGCGCCGGATGACGGCCGGACTGCTCAATCGCGCTGCCCGCGTGGTCAAGGCGCGCCAGCTTGCCCCGGCCCATGCCAGCGAGATCGAACTGGTGGGCGGCGGCGACATTTCGGGCTTCGCGGCGGACGATGCGACGGAAGTGACCTGCCGCATGGTCACTCTGCACGAAACGCGCGAGGCGGCGAACCTCTACGCCCATGAAACGCGCTGTTCGATGACCAATGCCAGCGCCGGGACGATGGCGTTCGGCCCGGCCATGGTGACGCCGGTCAACCGCCTGTTCTCCTTCCTCCTGCCGCGCCGCGAAGTGCCGCTGACGATTACCCTTGGCGCGCAACGGCGCGACTGGGTCGCCCCGGAAGTGGCGCCGGACAGGGCACTTGCGGCAGAGACCGGATCGCTTCCGCCCCTGCCCGATCCCGCGACATTCGACACCCCGGTGCCGCTGGCCCGGCTCGCCTGGGCACGCAGCGGCGACAAGGGCGATATCTTCAACGTGGGGGTGATCGCCCGCAAGGCGGAATACTACCCCTACCTTCTCGCCGCGCTCGACGAAGACACAGTTACCCAGTGGTACGCCCACGTGCTCGACGGACAGGATTGCCCCGGTGCCCGGCGCTATCCCTTGCCCGGGTCCCACGCGATGAATTTCGTGTTCGAGAACGCGCTGCGCGGCGGGCAGACCGTGGGCCTGAAAGTGGACAGCAACGCCAAGGGCATGGGCCAGCGGATCCTGGCGATGGAAGTGCACATCCCGGCCGAACTGGCCGCTGCCGAAGGGCTCGGCTAGAATGCCATGATGATTCGCCACCTCCCCTTCTTCGTGGCCGTTGCCGAAGAGGAGAATTTCCAGCGCGCTTCGCAGCGTCTGAATATCGCGCAGTCCGCCCTGTCGCGGCGTATTCGCGACCTCGAATACGAACTGGGCAACGTGCCGCTGTTCGTGCGGATGCCGCGCGGGGTGCGCCTGACGCCGAGCGGGCGGGCCCTGCTCAAGGAAGCGCGCGCGATCCTCGACCGGCTGGACGAGGCGCGCGAGCACGCGGTCGCCATCATGAACGGCGACGAAGGGACCCTGCGTATCGGCTATTCTATCGGCGCCGTGCGCCACGCGTTCATTTCCGATCTTCTGACCGCGTTTCGCACGGCGTTCCCGAAGATCGCGCTCAAGACCGAACTGCTCCCGGTGGAGGACCTGCAACGCAAGCTGCGCGACAGCGAACTGGAAGCCTCGATCTTCTATCTCAACGAACCGGGCGAGGAATTCGAATCCCTCCTGATCGCGGAGGAGCATTTCCTGGTCGCCATGCCCGACGATCACCGCCTGGCCATTGCGGAATCCATCGCGTTCGCCGACATCGCGGACGAGGATTTCATCTGGTATGCCAAGATGTTCAGCCCGACCGTGCATGACCGGATGCTGGCCGAATTCGCCGAACGGGGCGCGGCCCCGCGCATAACGATGGAAAGCCCGACCTGCGACACAACGTTGCAACTGGTCGGCGCGCGGCTCGGACTGGGTTTCGTGCCTCCCGTCGATGCATCGCGCATACCGGCCAATGTCGTCCTCAGGCCCGTGTCCGATTTCACGCTGGGATGGCAGTTCCGCATGGTCTGGCTGCGCGACAACAAGTCGCCCATCCTGCCCCGGCTGATCGACGCGGTGTCGGCCGCGCTCGACGGCACCGACACGGAGTGCGACGACATTTCCGAACAAGCCAGGGGCTGCCCCGAGGACGCCTTCCAGGCCACCGATCTCAACGCATGAGCGAGCCGCCGTTCACCGGCAGGGTCGTGCCGGTGATGTGGCCTGCCCGGTCGGACGCCACGAACAGGATCGCTTCGGCAATATCGTCCGGCTCTGCCAGTCGCCCCATCGGGATGTGCGTCAGAAACTGGGCGAATGCTTCCTCGCCGCGAGCTTCCATAGCCTGTTTCACCGGTGGCGAGGCCGTGGTGCCCGGCGACACGATATTGACGCGGATCTGCGGCGCGAGTTCCAGTGCGAGCGAACGGCTGAAGGCCACCACGGCCGCCTTGCTTGCGCCATAGGCGGTCAGTCCTTCGATCGGCAGGAATGCCGACCCCGACGCGATATTCACGATTACGCCGCGGCCTTGCTCTTTCATCTGCGGGATCGCCGCCCGGCACATGCGCATGGTGCCATGGACGTTCACATCGAAAATGTCGGCGATCGCCGCCTCGTCGAAATCCTCGAAGCGGCGCACCGGGAAAATCGCAGCAATGTTGGCCATCACGTCAATCGCGCCGTAATGCGCAATTGCTTCTGCAACCGCCCGTTCGACATCGCCGCGCGAACGCAGGTCTCCGGCAAAGGCAATCGCCCGGTGGCCGAATTCGCGGCCAATCCGCTGCGCCACGTCGTGGATTGCAGGGTTCACGTCGAACAGTGCCAGATCTGCGCCCTCTTGCGCGAACCTCCTGGCCGCGGCCAGCCCGATCCCGCTTGCCGCACCGGTTACGAACACGGTTTTCCCATCGAACATCAACTGACTCACGCCCCGCTCTCCTCTCCTTCGTCGGACCACTCCTGCGCGGCGATCACCGCCCGCCGCATGGGCCCAAGCCCGAGAAACAGCGCGAGCATCGCCAGCGGCAACAGGATCGCCCCGCCGGTCGCGATCGCCCAGCCCAGCATCATGTCGTCGCGGAAGACGAATGTCGTGATCGCCCCGATCAGGGTGGGCCCCAGGCCGATCCCCAGCAAGGTGAACACGAACAGGTAGATGGCCGACACCTGCCCCCTGAACTCGTTGGGCGTGGCGATCTGCAAGGCGGCCACGGCCGCGCCGGTGTAGGACGCCAGGAACATCGCCGTGCCGTTCAACGCGAGGAACAGGGGGAGCGAATCCGTTGCCGCGGCAGCGAACAGGACCGCAATCTGGGCGGCCGCGCAGAAGATGTAGAAGCGCAAGTGGATGTCCGTCCGCCCGCGTGCGAACAGCTTGTCGATCAGCCAGCCGCTGAATACCGTCCCGCCCATGCCGAAGACCAGCACGATAGTGGACGAGAACAGGCCGACCAGCGCAATCGACAGTTCGAACTTGCGGATCAGGTAAGTCGGCGTCCACGCCCCGAAGGCATAGGCATTGGCGGCCAGGAGGCCGAAGCCGATGAAATGGCAGGCAAAGAAACGCCAGCGCCCGCCGATGAACACCAGCGCGTCGCGCAGGCCCACGACATCGTTCGACCGCCGTTCCTGCCGCGGCGGATCGATCACCCCCCAGACGAGGAAGGCCAGCACGAGGCCGGGCAGGCCCACCGCGATCAGCGCGATCCGCCAGGGCGGCAAGTGGCCCAGAAACGGCAGGGAAAGACCGTCGGCCGGGATGGAATCGATCAACAGCGCGCCCAGCGCCACGGCGAACGCGCCGCCCAGGTAGCTGCCCGACCCGAAGACGGAGAGCGCTACCGCCCGGCGGTGTTTCGGGAAACTGTCGGCGATGATCGAATAGGCGGCCGGATTGAGGCTCGCCTCCCCTGCCCCCACGCCGAAGCGCGCGCCCAGCAATTGCGAGAAATTGCGCGCCAGGCCACCGGCCGCCGTCGCCAGCGACCAGAACACCACGCCGAGGAAGATGATCGCCCGGCGCGGATAGCGGTCCACCGCCCAGCCGAAAGCAAGCCCGAACGTGACATAGAACAGGGCGAACGCCAATCCATGGAGCAGCCCCATCTGGAAATCGCTCACGCCGAGATCGGCCCTGATATCGACGACCAGCAGCGTGATGAGCTGCCGGTCCATCAACGACAGCGAATAGAGCGCCGTCAGCAGGATGACCGAACGCCACGCCACGCGGGCGGGCGGGAATTGCACCGCAACCGCTTTTGCGTCCCGCACGGCCATGCCGTCTTCCACACCGCCCTCGACCGGGACCGGCCGCACCTGACTATCCAACATCACTCTCCCCTGGGCGCCTTCCGGCCGTCCGTTTGCGGACGCGTTCCATCGGCATCAGGCATAACTTGGCCGCCGGAACGCAGCATAGTCCCGCTGGACTAAGACAGGCTTCCGCCTTCCGGCTTAGATCACCGTGCCACTCGGGAACCAATCGTCATTGGCGATTGGGGGCCGAACGAAATGGCATTGGACCGGCGCGCAATCGAAGGGGAAGCAGTCCCGACGAAGGGCCGGCGGGCGCAAGACCTGCGAAGTCCAAAAGAAGAGGGAGAAGACGATGAATAAGATGAAGGGCTATTTGACCGCCAGCATGGTCGCCCTCGCGGCCGCAACCGCCGCTCCGGCCTACGCCAGCGACGAGGCGGCGGAACAAGGCGGTTCGCAGGCCTCGCAAGGCCTGAGCGGGGAAACGATCGTCGTGACCGCCCGCCGCCGCGAGGAAAAGCTGGCCGACGTTCCCGTCGCGGTGACCGCGCTGGGCGAAGACCAGCTCAAGGCGGCCCAGGTGGTGACGCCGAAGGAACTGTCGAACTTCGTTCCCTCGCTGAACGTCAACACCGGCAATACGCGCGAAGGCAACCGCTTCACCCTGCGCGGCCAGGGGGCGACGCTTGCCGCGGGCGAAGCGGTGGTGACCTATCTCGCCGACGCGCCGGTGCCCTATCTCGGCGCGGGTGCCGCGGGCATGTATTTCGATCTTGCCAGCGTCCAGGTCCTCAACGGCCCGCAAGGCACGCTGTTCGGCCGCAACACGACAGGCGGCGCCGTGCTGTTCACGCCGCGCAAGCCGGCCGACGAGAACAGCGGCTACATCGAATTCGGCTACGGCAACTACAACAACCGCGAGATGTCGGGCGCGCTCAACGTCGCGCTGGTTCCCGACAAACTGCTCATCCGGGTCGCCGGCACGTGGCGCAAGCGCGACGGCTACACCACCAACGTCCACGACGGAAAGAAGCTGGACAACACCGACTATTACGGCATCCGCGCATCGGTGATCGCGCGGCCGACCGACTGGCTCGAAAACTATCTCGTGCTGCAGCTGAGCGAATCGAACAACAACGGCACCGGTTTCTTCATCGAGGACGTCAATCCCGACTTCCCCTATTTCCAGAGCCAGCTCCAGGCAGGACTGGCCAAGCAGAAGACGCTCAAGCCGCGCGAAGTCGACAACAACAGCGTCTTCTTCCTGGCGAAGACCGCCGCGCTCATCAACACGACGACCGTTTCGTTCAACGACCACCTGCGGCTCAAGAACATCTTCAGCTACATGGGCAACCGTTCGAAGAACGGCTTCGACATCGACGGGACCGGGCTCGAAGCCGTCGTCACGTATTACGATCACCCATGGGCGGCGAATACCTCGGCCAACGGGCTTTCGAACGAGAAATACCTGACCAACGAGCTCCAGCTGTCGGGCGAAAGCCTGGACGGCAAGCTGACCTGGGTCGCGGGCGCGTTCTATCTCGACTACAAACCCAAGGGCTACAGCGCGCAGGATTACACGCTGTTCGGCGTGCGGCGTATCCAGGAACAGTGGGAAGCCGGCACCAGCAAGGCGCTTTACGCCCAGTTCACCGCCGACCTCGGCATGCTCACGCCCGCACTGGACAATCTCAAGTTCACGGCCGGCTACCGCTATACCTGGGACAAGAAGCGGGCGCTGAACAACCTCTACAACGCCAATACGGGCGCGTGCCTCAACAAGAGCAGCGGGTCCTATCCCGATTGCGAAATCTACTATTCCGACAAGTGGAAACAGGGCACCTACACTCTCGGGCTCGACTACAAGGTCACGCCCGACGTGCTGGTCTATGCGACCACCCGGCGCGGCTACAAGGCCGGCGGGTTCAACGTGAACTCCGATCCTTCGGGCATCTTCGCCGACTATATCGCGTTCGGTCCGGAATCGATCACCGACTACGAAGTCGGCCTGAAGGCGGCCTGGCACGTGAGCGACGTCCGCATGAACACCACGCTTGCGGCGTTCACCGCCAACTATGACGACATCCAGCGGACCCAGACCGTTTCGGTGCCGCCCAAGAATCCGGGCGACGCGCCCAGCGTGACCAACCTGGTCGTCAACGCGGCAACGGCCAAGATCTCGGGCATCGAATTGCAGCAGACCCTGCGCGCGGGCGGGCTCACGCTCGACGGCAGTTTCTCGTACCTCGATGCGCACTACAAGAAGTTCGTCCTGCCGGACGGGACCGACCGGTCCGGGATCACGCTGCCCTACTCGCCGAAGTACAAGTTCTCCGGCAGCATCGCCTATGCGGCCAGCCTGGGCAAAGTCGGCGAGGGCATGGCGCGCATCAGCTACGCCTATTCGAGCAAGTCGCGCTACAACGACCCAGATCAGCCCGGCAACTACATGGGCGGCTACGGGCTGTGGAACTTCGACGCCTCGATCAAGGAGGTCGCAGGCACGCCGCTGGAACTCGACTTCTTCGTCACCAACCTGACGAACAAGCGCGTCGTC
>JAQVEQ010000139.1 GCA_028697875.1 Novosphingobium sp.
GACGATCGAGCCGATGTTGCCCGCGCCGATCAGGCCGAGCGTCTTGCCGGTGACTTCGACGCCCATGAAGGCGTTCTTCGGCCACAGGCCCTGCTGGGTCTGGGCATTGGCTTCGGGGATCTGGCGGGCCAGCGCGAACATCATGGCGATGGCGTGTTCGGCCGTGGTGATCGAGTTGCCGAACGGCGTGTTCATCACCACCACGCCCTTGCCGCTGGCGTAGGGAATGTCGACGTTGTCGACGCCGATCCCGGCGCGGCCGATGACCTTGAGATTGGCCGCGGCATCGAGCACTTCCTTGGTCACCTTGGTCGCGGAACGGATCGCAAGGCCGTCATACTCGCCGATGCGGGCGATCAGCTGTTCCGGCGTTTCGCCGGTAATCACGTCGACGTCGCAACCGCGCTCTTCGAAGATCTTCGCGGCGTTGGGGTCCATCTTGTCCGAGATGAGGACTTTGGGCTTGGTCATGTCATGCACTCCTGTGGGGAGTGTCCCTGCCGGTGCAGGGACGGGAATTTCGGGAGAGACGGGATGCCGCCCCCGCACGCGGGGGGAGCGGCAATCCGCAAATCAGGCCTTGAGGACGCCCCAGGCCCAGTCGAGCCAGGGACCGAGCGCTTCGATATCGGCCGTGTCGACCGTGGCGCCGCACCAGATGCGCAGACCGGCCGGGGCATCGCGGTAACCGGCGATGTCGTAGGCCGCGCCTTCGGCTTCGAGCAGGCTGGCGAACTTCTTGATGAAGTCCGCATCGGCGCCTTCGACCGTGAGGCAGACGCTGGTGATCGAGCGGCTGGCCGGATCGGCGCAGAGGTGGCCGAGCCAGTCGCGGGATTCGACAATCGCGTTCAGCGCATCGGCATTGGCCTGGGCACGGGCCTTGAGCCCTTCGAGGCTGCCGACCGACTTGCCCCATTCGAGCGCGGCGATGCAGTCTTCCACCGCCAGCATGGACGGGGTGTTGATCGTTTCGCCCTTGAAGATGCCTTCGATCAGCTTGGCGCCCCCATCCGGATTTTTCTTCGTCAGGCGGAAGACTTTCGGCAGCGGCCAGGACGGGGTGTAGCTTTCCAGCCGTTCGACCGCGCGCGGGCCAAGGATCAGCACGCCGTGCGCGCCTTCGCCGCCCAGCACCTTCTGCCAGGAGAACGTGGCAACGTCGATCTTGTCCCACGGAATGTCGTAAGCGAACACGCCGCTGGTCGCGTCGGCAAAGGACAGGCCTTCGCGGTCGTCGGCGATCCAGTCGCCATTGGGGACGCGCACGCCGGAGGTCGTGCCGTTCCAGGTGAAGATCACGTCGTTCGACCAGTCGACCGCGTTCAGGTCCGGCAGCTGGCCGTAGTCGGCGCGCAGGACGGTCGGTTCGAGCTTGAGCTGCTTGAGCGCATCGGTGACCCAACCTTCACCGAAGCTTTCCCACGCCAGCGTCGTGACCGGGCGCGCGCCCAGCATTGTCCACATCGCCATTTCGAAAGCGCCGGTATCGGAACCGGGGACGATCCCGATACGGTGCGTATCGGGCAGCTGCAGCAGTTCGCGCATCAGGTCGATGCAATAGCCGAGACGCGCCTTGCCGATCTTCGCGCGATGCGAGCGGCCGAGCGATTCGGTGGCGAGCTTGTCGAGGGAATATCCCGGCGGCTTGGCGCAGGGACCGGAAGAGAAGAAAGGACGCGCAGGCTTGCGCGCGGGATGCGTATTCTCAGTCATAAAGACTCTCCTTGCAGAGAGCTCGCGCGGCGTTGGGACCGCGTGGCCCGAAGCCGCAAATAGAGACGGCCCCGACTTTGTCAACCGGACTGCGCCGGACGGAGTCACATTCCCGCGCCTGGCCCCGCATATGGCCCCGTAGATGGCGGGTTTCGGGAAACCGCCGGCGCCTTTTCGCGTTAGCTCCGTATTAACCATGGGTGGGGCAGACAGGTTCCATGTTACGCAAGGCCGCCTTTCTCCTTGCCTTGACCGCGCTGGGCGGATGTTCCCTGGTACCCGAAGGGAAGGACCGCGCCCGCCCGCCCGCGGCAACCGCGTTCAGCCCGCGCCCCGAAGCCCGCCAGTGCCTGGCCGAACTCGGCCAGACCAAGGCCAATTTAACCCCCCTGCCCGACCGCTATTTCGGCGGCGGCTGTTCCGCGCTCAACAGCGTGCAGCTGTCGGCCATGCGGGGCGACTACGAACCGCTGAGCGTGTCCAACCTCGGCCCCATGGCCTGTCCGCTGGCAACCGCTTTCGCCACCTGGGCGCGCTACGGCGTCGACCGGGCGGCGCGCGGGATCCTCGGCAGCGGGCTGGTGCGGATCGAAACCATGGGCAGCTATGCCTGCCGCAATGTCGCGGGCACGGCCCGCCGGTCCGCCCATGCGACGGCCAATGCCGTGGACGTGTCCGCCTTCATTCTCGAGGACGGGCGGCGGATCAGCGTGCTGGACGACTGGAGCGGCGGCAGCGCATCGGAACGGCAGTTCCTGCGCCTGGTGCAGGACAGCGCCTGCAAGCGTTTCGGCACGGTCCTCGGGCCGGGTTACAACGCCGCCCACCGCAACCATTTCCACCTGGAAGTCAGCAGCAGTTCCTTCTGCCGGTAACGCCGCAGGCTAGCGGGACTTGCGGTCTCCGTCCGCCAGACCGGCTTCCAGCCGCACGCGCACTGCCTCCGCCGCATGGCGGGCGCCCAGTTTGCGCATCATGCTCGCGCGGTGTATCTCGACCGTGCGCGGACTGATTTTCAGCGCCTGCGCAATTTCCTTGTTGCTGTTGCCTTCCGCCAGCTGGTCGAGCACTTCCCGTTCCCGGCGGCTGAGCCCCGCCAGGCGGCTGCGCGCGGCGACCATGCGCCGGCGGGTGTCGGTATGCCCTTCGATTTCGCTTGCGGCGGCTTCGACAAGGGCGGCGAGCCGGCCGGAATCGAGTGGCAGGGCAACATAATCGAGCGCGCCCGCCTTGATCGCGGCGACCGCGGATTCGACATCGGGCTCGGCATGAACGCCGACCACGGGCAACCAGATCCCGGCAGCGCCGAGCTGGGCGAGAATGCCCGGCACTCCGCCCCCGGCCGCATCGTCGCAAGCGATGACGACCCCTTCGCGCAGCGGGCGGTTGAGCAATTCCTCCACCGTCTCGTAAACTTCCGCGTGATGACCGAGAAGGAAGGCGTTCTGGGCGCCCTCAGCGCGGAAACGGTCCGCGCCCCCGAGAAAGTGAATGACAAGCCCCTGTTCCATGCGATCGACGATGGCGCACCAAACCCTCTGAATACAAAACGATTTTAGCCCAATATGGGTTAATTATCACACGATACCGGCGCACCCGCCAAGCAGGTTCGCAAAAAACGGCCCGAAACGGTGTCGCAATGCCGGAAACGCATATCCGCGCCGGAATTGACGCAATTTTACCTAAATATCGTCCTTTTCCAAATCACAGACGCACGAAACGAGATTGTTCATCGAATTGAATCCGTACTTCGTCAAGGAGATGTAAATTCTTCTCCGGTCGACCTTGTCAGATATTCTCCGTATTACCCCGCACTCTTCAAGTTTCGATATGTAACGAAGCGCGGTTGTAGACGGAACTTGTGCAGCAAGGCACAATTGCTTCACCAGGCGATCCTCGCCTTTCAGTGCCGCTATGAACAGATCAAGCAATATGTCCCACGACGGCTCGCCAAATATTTCCCTCGGCAGGAATGCATACCGGCTCTTGCGCAACCCGGACAGGCGCTCCGCAACCTGAAGGACCCTCTCCTTGCTGACTTTCCTGTCTTTTTCCTGATTTTCGCCCAACCCCACCTTACCGGCGATCTTAATGATGGAGTTGGCGATCTGGAGCAACTGGTCATAGCTCTCCGATCGACTTTCGTCCTCTTCCGTGGCGAGTCCTCCTTCCCCGCCGTCAAAGGAGTTCTCTTCGACCTTGCCCCGTTTCGTCATGATGCCGCGATGCCTTACCCGAATAGTCGTTTATATACGTATATATACATATGCAGACGGCCGCCCGCCTTTGCCGGAACACGGACGAGTCCGCTTCAGTTGCAACCGGCCATGACCGTCCCGCGCATTTGCACTTTCGGATTCCCACCCTCCCCGACAGGGCGGAAATCCAGATTTCGGCAGCCGAGGAGGCGACACAGCCTCCCCCCGATGCGGACGCCCGAACGTTCCCGGAAAAATCGCCGGAACATTGCAATCGAAAAACCGAAAAGAAGGTTACCGCACAGCGTTACCGCCCGGAAACCATAAAGGCTGCGGCACGCACGCCGGCCAATCCCGATGCGGGCCGAATCCCTTGTAAATCCGCCGCTGAGCGCGCAATCCCGGACACCTGCGCCCGTCCCGGACGGGACCGGCAGGCACACTCTTTCCCGCTAAAACTATCCGTCCTGCCTGGCAGGGCCATCGGTTTCGAAGCTGTAGTCCGGCAATGAATGGAAAGCCGCTTTCAGCGCATCGCCCCAGTTCGAGGAAATGATCTGGAAATATTCGTCGTCCGCCTGAATCCGGCGTTCGTGGGCCGGTTCGAACCGGTCGCGTTCGAACACCAGCAGATCGAGCGGCATGCCGACGGAAAGATTGGCCTTGAGCGTCGAATCGAACGACACCATCAACAGCTTGACCGCGTCCTCGAAACTCATGTCCTGATCGTAGGCGCGGATGATGATCGGCCGGCCGTACTTGGTTTCACCGATCTGGAAAAACGGCGTATCGAAGCTCGCCTCGATGAAATTGCCTTCCGGGTAGATCAGGAACAGGCGCGGCTCCATGCCCTTGATCTGGCCGGCCAGGATCATCGACGCGGTGAACCGCCCTTCCCCCATCTGGCCGTTTTCGCTTTGCGAATCCTGGATCGTCTCGCGCAGCAGCTTGCCGATCTCGGTCGCGACCTGGAACATGGTCGGCGCCTCGAGCAGCGAGTTCTGCCGTTCCGAAGGCGCCTTGCTGCGTTCTTCCAGCTGGCTGATGACCGCCTGCGTCGTGGCGAGATTGCCAGCCGTCATCAACGCGATGATCCGTTCGCCCGGCACCGACCAGTGATGCAGCTTGCGGAACGTCGAGATGTTGTCGACGCCGGAATTGGTGCGGGTGTCGCTCATGAGCACGAGGCCCTTGTCCAGCATCATCCCAACACAATAGGTCATGCGAAATCCCCTGATCGCGGCGCCGCGTCTTGCCACTCAGGGCGCGCTAGCGATCCTGCGCGCCGCGATCAATCGTCCATTTACTGTTCGCTGCCCTGCTGCGCGCCGCTGTGCTGGGTCATGCTCTGCTGCTGCACGCTGTTCTGCCGCTCCACCGCCAGATGGACATGGAGGTCTTCCTCGACGCCGCCGAAGCTGATCCCGGTGACCGGCGCCGCCTCCTTGTAGTCGCGGCCCGTCGCGACGCGGATATAGCGCGCATCGGGGCTGATTCCGTTCGACACATCGAAGCCGACCCACCCCAGTCCGTCGACATGGGCTTCCGCCCAGGCATGTGTCGCTTCCTGCTCCACCCGGTCGTCCATCATCAGGTAACCGCTGACATAACGCGCCGGAATGCCCAGCATGCGCGCGCCGCCGATGAAGACATGGGCATGGTCCTGGCAGACCCCGTGCCCCGCCTCGAGCGCCTGCTCGGCAGTCGTCCCGACCCCGGTATGCCCGGTTTCATAGACGACCTGCTCCAGGATAGCGGCGGACAGGGCGTGAAGCTGGCCCAGCGTGTCCTCCGCCTCGCGGCGGACGGTGGAAACCAGCGACCGCATCTTCGCGCCCGGACGGGTGGCAGACGTCTGGCTGTAGAAGCTCCACAGCGGCAAATGCCCCGCGTGACGTCCGATAACGCCGGCATGGTCTTCGGTATGGACGGTGCCCGAACAAGTGATGACAACCTCGGTCGTGCCCGGCTTGACCGAAACCAGCGTCACGCGGTTGAAATTCTGATCGTCGAAGGACAGTTCCTCGTTGACGCCTTCGCAATGCACCTTCCAGTCGGCGATCTTCTGGCCGTGCGTTTCCTTGGGCGTCAGGCGCAACCTCTGCAATGCGTAGGCGACCGGCTCGGCGAAACGGTAACGGGTCGTGTGTTCGATAGCGAGGTGCACTGACAGATCCTTTGGCTGCTAGGCGGTAAAGCGGTAATCCTCCGCGATCGCGTTGGCGACGGACTGGTTGCGGCCGATGAAATCGACCAGGAATTCATGCAGGCCGATATCGAATATGCTTTCGATCGTGCGTTCCGACAGCCACCGGGCGGTATCCCCGATCAGCGCATGGGCATCGGTTTCCTGCCCGTATTCGAGGGCCAGTTCGGCCAGTTGCTGGCGCAACTGCTCGTAGCTGAAGGCGATACTGCGCGGGAAACGCCAGTCGAGAATAAGGAACTCGGCAATCCCGCGCGGGTCCATCTGCCCGGCATTGAGCCAGCTGTAGACCCGGTCCCCCGCGAGCGAATGCAGCACCTGGTCCCATTGCGAACTGTCGAGGCTGGAGCCGACATAGGACAGCGAAGGCAGCAGCAGGTGATATTTGACGTCGAGGATCCGGGCAGTGTTGTCGGCCCGCTCGATGAACGTCCCGGCGCGCGCGAAGTGGTAGATATCGTTGCGCAACATCGTGCCGTACGTCGCGCCGCGGACCAGCGTCGATTCCCGGCGGATCGCGGACAGCACGGTGTTGAGATTGCTTTCGCGCACCGGCCGCGCCAGCAGGTCCTTGAGCGTCATCCAGCCTTCGTTGACCGCTTCCCACACTTCCATGGTAAGCGAGGAACGGGCCGCCCGCGCGTTGGTCCGCGCCATTTCGAACATCGCCAGCACGCTGTACGGGTTTTCCCGGTCGCGCAGCACGAAATTGCAGACCTGCGGGCCGCTGTAGGAATCGTAGAGCGCCTCGTACTGCTCTTCCTGGCTCAGAGTCACGACGACCGAGCGCCATTCCTCGCTCGCCGCATCGGACCCGCGAGTCAGCGACATACGGAAGCCCGCGTCGAGCAGGCGCGCGGTATTCTCCGCCCGCTCGAGATAGCGGCACATCCAGAAAATGGCATTGGCCGTGCGCCCTAGCATGCCTGCATCCCGTTCATATTCCGTGCCGTGTCCATCAATCGTCCAGCACCCAGCTGTCCTTGGTCCCGCCGCCCTGGCTCGAATTGACGACCAGCGATCCCTTCTTCATCGCCACGCGAGTCAGCCCGCCCGGCGTGATGTCGATCCCGCGGGGCGAGACGAGCACGAAGGGGCGCAAGTCGACATGGCGCGGAGCCAGTCCCTTGCGCGTGAAGATCGGCACGGTCGAAAGCGCCAGGGTCGGCTGCGCGATATAGTTTTCCGGCTTCGCTTCCAGCTTCTTGCGGAAATCCCGGATTTCCCGCTTCGACGACGTCGGGCCGATCAACATTCCGTAGCCGCCCGAGCCGTGGACTTCCTTGACCACCAGTTCCTCCAGGTTGTCGAGGACGTAGGCAAGGCTGTCCTTCTCCGCGCAGCGCCATGTGGGCACGTTGGGCAGCAGGGGCTTTTCGCCGGTATAGAATTCGACGATCTCGGGCATGAAGCTGTAGATCGCCTTGTCGTCCGCCACCCCCGCGCCCGGGGCATTGGCGATCGTGATCCGTCCCGCGCGGTAGACGTCCATGATGCCGGGCACGCCCAGCATGCTGGTCGGATTGAA
>JAQVEQ010000140.1 GCA_028697875.1 Novosphingobium sp.
GAAGTGATGCACCTGCCAGCCCAGCCGCTGAGCCGCCTCCACATTGGGCAGGCTGTCGTCGATGAACAGCATGTCCTGGGGCCGGTATCCGAAACGCCGTGCGGCGAGACGGTAGATGGCCGAGCCCGGCTTGGAGAGTTTTTCCGTACCCGAGACGACGATGTCGCCAAAATGGTCGAACAGCGGCTCGGTCGGGCGGTATTCGGCCCAGAAGCGGTCGGCGAAGTTGGTGATCGCGAACAGCGGCACGCCGCGCCCGGCCAGCCGTTCGATCAGCGCGGGGGTTCCGGGGACGAGGCCGGGAATCGAATCGGCAAAGCGCGTGGCATAGGCCTCGATCGCATCGGTGAATTCGGGGAAGGCGCGCTTGCGCTCCGCCACCATTTCGCCAAGGTCGCGGCCCGCATCATGCTGCGCGTGCCAGGCCTCGCTCACCACATTGGCGAAAGCCCATTGGACCCAGGCCTCGTCGTCGTAGACCTTGCGCAGCAGGCCGCGCAGGTCCCACTGGACGATCACTCGCCCAACATCGAAAACGACGGCTTCTACCGGGTCTGCGGGAACGTCAGACATAACAAAAGCCCCCGCTTGCGCAGGGGCCCCCAAAGGATACGGACCCTTTTCCATCGCGGCCGCGCGGGATGCGCGGCGCGACAGACATCAACCCTGGCGCGCCTTGAAGCGGCGGTTGGTCTTGTTGATCACGTAAGTGCGGCCACGACGGCGAATCACGCGATTGTCGCGATGGCGGCCCTTGAGCGACTTGAGGCTGTTGCGAATCTTCATGGTCTGTCTCTTTGCGGGATCACCCGCTCAAAATTGGAAGCCGGGCGGTTACGGGCGAAGCACGCGGAAGTCAACCGGTTCGCAACAGGATTCGTCCCCGACCGGGAGACTTCCGCTTCAGCAGCACCCAATTGAACGCATACGTTCTTTTTGTTGAGCAATCGTCCCGCAAAGTATATCCCACCGGAAAATTCTGTCATGGCCGGGAGAGGGCACATGAATTTCATCGATGCATTGGTCTCGGCAGCGATGGGCGCACTGCCCGCCGTGATTGCCCCGCTCGTCATCATGATCCCCTATATCGCCGCGGAACAGCTCTGGCCCGCCGTTCGCAGGCCGCGCGCCAGGGAATACGGCTTCAACATCGTGCTGGCGTTTCTTGCGATCTACCTCACCCTGCCCGCCGGGGTCGCGGCGGGCATGCTGGCCGAATCGGTGCGGGGCACGCTGCCGTGGCGGCCGCTCGCCTTCTCTTTCTCGTCGATCGGACAAGTTCCCTACGCGGGTGGCGTGCTGGAAATTGCGGCAATGATCTTCGTGCCGCTGTTCGTCCGCGATGCGTGGTTTTACTGGTCGCACCGGATCGAGCACCGCGTCCCGATGCTGTGGGAGTTCCACAAGCTGCACCACTCCGATCCCAACATGAACTGCACCACCTGGGCACGCGACCACGTATTGCAGAACGTGTGGCGCAGTTTCTTCCCGATCTTCACGCTGGGCCTGATCTCCGATCTCCATGCGGTCGAAGCGGGGCAGGCGGCGATCTGGTCGGGCCTGTTCCTGATGCTGCTGTCGATGCTCTACCACTCGGCGATCCGGCTGCGCCTGCCGTGGTTCGACCGTGTCGTAGTGACACCGCAGGTTCACCGCATCCATCACTCGCGCGATCCGGCACACTACAACTGCAATTTCGCCGACGCCCTGCCGTTATTCGACATCGTGTTCGGCACTTATCGCAAGCCCGGACGCGACGAGTTCGCCGAAACCGGCCTAGGCGAGAGCGATCCGCCTCCGCGCAATATCTGGCGCGCTGTCGTCGACCCGGCGGTGCGGGGTTTCCGGCACCTGGTGTAAAAATCGGCGCTGGGGCGACGGATGAGAAAACAATGCCGCTTCTCCCCCAAACTGTCGTTTTCCTACTCGGAAAAAACCTGCCACGGGGGGAGCGTGGCTCTTTCCCAGTATCGACAGTCTGAATCACCCGTCCGTGGGAGATGCCATCCGTCTTGGAAAGTTTCATGCGTTTTTCGCGCGAAAAAGGTGTCAACTGCCGCAAATCCTCGCAATCGCATAGGATTGCTGGGTTTTTTGACAAAACCCCTGCTTGACAGGGTGTCAAATGTGTCAAGCAGGCAGGGCCTGGCACCGGAGGCTACAGAGCGCGGTCCCGGCGGGTGCCGAACGCCAGAATTTTGCCGCTAGCCCCGAATTTCGGTCAGCTTGCGCTCCCACGCCATGGCGTGCCCGATGATCGTGTCGAGATCGGCGTATTTCGGCTGCCACGGAAGCGTCGCCTTGATCCGGGCGTTGTCGGAAATCAGCGAATCGGGATCGCCCGCGCGGCGCGGTTCCATGACCCGCGCGATTGTCCGGTTAGTCACCCGGTCCACCGCGTCGAGTACTTCGAGAACCGAGAAGCCCCGGCCATAGCCGCAGTTCATGGTCAGCGAGCGGTCCGGCTGGGCGATCAGCGCCTCGAGCGCCAGCACATGCGCATCCGCGAGATCGCTGACATGGATGTAGTCGCGCACGCCCGTACCGTCGGGCGTGCCGTAGTCTGTGCCGAATACCGATACGCTTTCGCGCTTGCCCAGCGCCGCCTCGACCGCGACCTTGATGAGATGCGTCGCCCCGGCGGTGGACTGCCCGCTGCGCGCCGCGGGGTCCGCGCCCGCGACGTTGAAATAGCGCAGCGCGCAATAGTTCAACGGGTGGGCCCTGGCCGTGTCCGCCAGCATGATCTCCGTCATCAGCTTCGACATGCCATAAGGATTGATCGGCTGCTTCGGGCAGTCTTCGTCCACCGGCGAGACTTCGGGAATGCCGTAAGTCGCCGCGGTCGAACTGAAGATGAAATGCTTCACCCCGCCCGTGACCGCCGCCTCCAGCAAGGCCCGGCTCTTGGCCGTATTGTTGTGATAGTACTTGAGCGGGTTTTCGACCGATTCCGGCACGATGATCGATCCGGCGAAATGCATCACCGCACCCGTCCCCTGCTCCGTGAAAATGCGCGCCAGCAGGCCGCCATCCTCGATATCGCCTTCGTAGAGCGGCACGCCTTCGGGCACGGCGAAGCGGAAACCGGTCGACAGATTGTCGATCACCGCCACCGGCCAGCCCGCATCGAGCAGGGCGAGGACGGCATGGCTGCCGATATAGCCGGCGCCGCCGGTAACGAGCACGGGGAGTTTCTCTGTCATCGCAGCGTGCGCTAGCATCATTGCCCAAGCGAATGGTTAAAAATCGCCTCTGCCGCCGTGTTCATCTCCCGGCAAGCGGCGGCTCCCTAGCCCGGCAGGCTTCACCAATATCGGATCGCAGCACATGGCCCTCTCCCGCACACTCGCCGGTCTCGCCGGCCTTTCCGCAGTTGCCCTTTGCGCTTCCGCCAGCGCCCAGCCCGTAGGCCCGGCCATGCCGGGCTGGGAACCGATGGGAACGGATCGATGGAACGCGCCGCAGGGCCACACGCCGCGGCAGGACCGCAGCCGCGAAGGCCGGGTGGACGTGACCCGTTTCGTCGCCGGGGGCGAAGCGGCGGCCGCGCTCGGCCACGGCGCCGTCGCGGTGACGGCGGCGGACGGGAGCCTGGCCGACGCACGAGCGCGCGACACATTCGAAGCCGCCGTGATCGACCAGCTGGTAAAGGCCGGATACGAAACCGCCGCGCCCGACCCCGATGGCGGCCAGATCGCCGAAGTGCGGGTCCTGCGCCGGGAAATCGAACCGGCGGAACCGCCGCGCAAGCCGGTCAGCGGCGAAATGACCGTCGGTGTCAGCAATCGCGGATCGATGATGGGCATGGCGGTCGCCGTCGACATGACCAAGCCGCTCAAGGCGCTGGTATCGACCCGGCTCGAAGCGAGAATCCGCGACCGGGTTTCGGGCGAGACGCTGTGGGAAGGCCATGCCGCCATGGCCACGCGCGACGGCGATCCCGACTGGACCGATCAGGCCATCGCGCATCGCCTGGCCGAGGCGCTGTTCCGCGATTTCCCCGGCAAGTCCGGCGAAAGCTACATCGTGCCCTGACGCCGGACGTGCTCAGCGGCGTCGATCGCGCTTGCATCGGGAGCGGTCCGGACCCAGACTTCGCCGCCAGATGCGAAGGGAGAGCCCGCAAATGAAATTGAAGTCCCTCGCCGCGATCGCTCTTGCGACAATCCCGCTTGCCGGGTGCGTGGCGCCGGTCGGGCCGGTCCAGGTGACCCGGTTCCATGAACCGGCCGCCGATGCCGTCCTCGCCCGCGGCACGATCGCGGTGGAGCCCGCCCCCGGAGCCAATGCGGATTCGCTGGAACTGCGCAGCTACCAGATGGCAGTCGCCCGGCAGCTGGCCGCCCTCGGTTACCGGGAAGCAGCGAGCGGCAGCGGCGGCCAGGTGGCATTGGTAAGAGTTGCAAGCACGGCTTTCCGCCCCGGACGCGACGGCAGCCCGGTCAGCGTCGGCGTGGGCGGCGGCACGAGCAGCTGGGGCTCCGGCGTCGGCGTGGGGGTCGGCGTCGACCTTTCCGGCCCGCCGGCCGAACAGGTGACGACCGAATTGTGGGTCCAGATCCGCGATCGCGCCAGCGGCAAGGCGCTGTGGGAAGGACGTGCGCGTTTCACGGTCAGGACCAGTTCCCCGCTTGCCGGAACGCAGCTGGGCGCGCCGAAACTGGCCGAGGCCCTGTTCCACGATTTCCCCGGTAATTCCGGCGAAACGGTCAACGTCAACTGAACGGCAGGGGCGAGAGAGCAAGCGCGTGAAACAAGGCGACATCCAGATCACCGCCGCATTCGACAGCGGCAATATCGAAGTTCTGTCCGTCAAAGGCGCGACAGCCGAGCTCGCCATCCGCAAGGACAAGCATTCCGATTTCTTCCAGTGGTTCCATTTCCGCGTGTCGGGCGCGGCGGGGCGCGAACTGGTGCTGAAACTGACCGGCCTCGCGTCCGCCGCCTATCCGGCGGGCTGGCCGGACTATCGCGCCTGCGTTTCCGAGGATCGCGACTGGTGGGGCCGCGCGGACACGACATGGAACAAGGCGAAGGACGGCGGCACGCTGACCATCCGCTACACGCCGGCCAGCGATATCGCCTGGTTCGCCTATTTCGCGCCCTATTCGATCGAGCGGCACCACGATCTCGTGGCGCAGAGCGCGGCGTGCGATGGCGTTTCCTATCGCTGTCTCGGCTCCAGCCTCGACGGCCAGCCGATCGATTGCCTCGAAATGGGCGAAGGCACGGTGCAGGTGTGGCTCTATGCCCGCCAGCATCCGGGCGAAAGCATGGCCGAATGGTGGATGGAAGGCGCGCTGGAATGCCTGACAGACCCGGCCGATCCGGTCGGGCGGGTCCTGCGCGGCAAGTGCCGGTTGCACGTGGTACCCAATGCCAACCCGGACGGCTCCTGCCGCGGGCATTTGCGCACCAATGCCAAGGGCGTGAACCTCAACCGCGAATGGCACGAACCGAGCGCCAAGCGCTCGCCCGAAGTGCTTGCCCTGAGAAACGCGATGGACGCGACCGGGGTCGACTTCGCAATGGATGTCCACGGCGACGAGGCGATCCCGGCCGTGTTCCTCGCCGGGTTCGACGGCATCCCGTCATGGACCGACGAACAAGGAGCGAAGTTCACTCGCTACCGGCAGATTCTCGAACGGCGCACACCCGATTTCCAGACCGCGCTCGGTTATCCCAGGTCCGCCCCCGGCAAGGCCAACCTGACGATGTCGACCAACCAGATCGCCGAACGCTTCGGCGCCTGCGCGATGACGCTGGAAATGCCGTTCAAGGACAACCGCGACCTGCCCGATCCGGACCAGGGCTGGAGCCCGGAACGCAGCAAGCTGCTGGGCCGCGAATGCATGGCCGCGCTGGTCGAATGGCTGGACGGCGCCTAGAAGGTATAGCCCAGCCCCACGGCGCCGAGGAACTGGTCCGCGCTGCCCCTGACCGATGTGAAGGGTGAATCCTTCGCATCGCCCAGCATCCGCGCATAGCCCGCACCGAAGACCAGCGCGAACCCGCCATCGAGCAGGTCGCCGTTGAGATCGATCCCGCCGATCAGCGTCACACCCGCCTTGGTGAAGCCGCTGCCGGCCGAAAATGCGGGCAGGCCGCTTGCCACGCTCTGCGCCGGGCTGACCGAGTAATAGTAGTCCGCGAAATCGCCGTCGGCATATTCGGCATCGAAACCGAGCGCGACGGCCACCCCCCGGCTGAGCGGGGTGAAATAGGTGACCGAAGGGGCGATCACCATGCCCTTGTGCGCCCCGGCCACGTCCCAGCGCACGTCGGCGCCGACGGACAGGCTGTCGTACTGGTGGAAGACCCGGGGAATGGTCATGCCGAGATGCGGCCCCACCTCGACCGCACGGTCGAGCTTACCCAGCGAGCGCACGACCGGGTCCTTGATCTGCTGTGCCCGGCTGGAGCGCAAACGGAAGGAAGGCCCGATGTCCAGGCTCACCCCATCCTTGGCGGCAGGCAGGAAATCCAGCGCGAAGCCGCCCGGGCGCGGATTGATGCCGATCCCGCCCAGTACGCCCTGCACGGCCGGGATCGGATAGGCGACATAGTCGTCCGACCCGTCGTAGGACGGGCCATAGCCGACCCCGGCACCGACGCTCAGCCAGTCGCCGTCGAAGACGGAAGGCTCGCCCTCCGCCGCTTCCTGCGCCATGGCCGGGCCAGCCAGAACCATGGCGAACAATCCGGCGATGCAGGCGATACTTCCGTTCATCCGGCCACGTTCCTTTCGCTCAGTGCGCCAGCAGCAGGGGCAGCGGCGTGCCGATCAGCATGTCGCGCGAAACCCCGCCCAGCAGGCTTTCCTGCCAGCGCGACTGGCCATAGGCGCCCATCACGACATAGGCCGCCTTGCGGTCCGCCGCGACGGACCGCAACACTTCCGTCACCGGCTTGCCCCCGGCAGGCACCTCTACGATCTCGCTCGCCACGCCATGGCGCGACAGGAAGACCGAGGCCTGCAACGGCGGGAAATCGTACTTGTCCTTTTCCTCCACGGCGACCAGCGTCACCGACCTGGCCCGCTTGAGCAGCGGCAGGGCCATGCGCACCGCCTGGCACGCTTCGGGCGAACCGTTCCAGGCGATGACGGCCGCGCCTTCGCAGTCGAAACTGCTCGCGCCTTCCGGCACCACCAGGACCGGCGTGCGCGAATGGACAGCGACTTCCGCCGCAACCGGGGGCGTCCCCAGCCGCGCGGCCCAGTCGGCGGGCGGCGCGCTGACGACGACCAGATCGGCCAGCCAGCCATGGCTGACCAGCAGGCGGGCGGTAGAGCCGGCGTGGCTGTGCCAGTCCCAGTTCACCCCTTCGACTTTCAGCTTTTCCTCGTACCGCGCGCGGTCTTCTTCTTCGGCCTTGCGCAGGCGTTCGAAAGAATCGCCGATAAAGGCCCCGCCGCCGAACGGATCGACCGGCAGGTAGGCATCGACCGGCGTCGATGTCTGCACGCACGTGAGGTGGCCTTCAAAAGCCCGTACGATTTCGACGGCCACCTGATAGCGCGACTCCTGCTCACCATCGAGACCGATATGTACGACAACTGACTTCATGCCCTCACCTCCTGTTG
>JAQVEQ010000141.1 GCA_028697875.1 Novosphingobium sp.
CGAATTGGCCAGCAGTTCGTCATAGGCGAGCCGGTCGCGCGCGGCTTCGTGCATATCGCGATGGGCCAGCGCCAGCGCATCGCGCCAGGCGGGCCATTTCATCCGCTCCATCAGTCCCGGCTCGATCCATTCGGGCAGTTCGGGCACATGCTCCATCGCCTGCGCCACCAGCCCGGCGACGCGCGGCTGGGTCAGCCCTTCGGCCAGCGGGTAGACCGGCTCGTTCAGTTTGCCCAGCAGGGCGCCGCTGCCTTCCTCGACATGGTCGGGATGGACGATCTGGAGCATCTGCCCATACTGGTCGAGCTTGCCCGCGACCCAGCGCTCCTCTCCCACCGGCAGCAGCTTTTTCGCGGTGTAGGACGCCCGGCCGAAGTAGGTCAGCGTGCAGACATTCCCGATCGCGTCCTGCGCCAGGATCCGGAACGGCCCGCGCCCGGACGAGGCCCGGTGCTCGACCGGGGTCAGGGCCACCACGATCTGCTCCCCCACGCTCGCCTCGTCGAGATTGGTCACCGAACGCCGCTGCACGAACCGGTCCGGCAGGTGGTAGGCAAGGTCCTTGACCCGCGTCAGGCCCAGCTTTTCCAAGGGCTTGCGCAGCTTCGGCCCGACTCCGTCGAGACTGTCCGTATCGGCAAACAGGGGGTTCAGGCGTTCGGGCCGCATGCCTCTTCATAGACGGATTAGCGCAAAAATCGCCAGATTTGACAAAGCGCATTGATCCACAGCCCCGGTGATGAGAAACGCGCATCAACAGCAGGAAACAGGAGTACATACATGTTGCTGGCCCACGGTACCGTCATCGCATTGGTCGACGGGAAGCAGTTCGAATTGTTCAAGAATGCCGGCAACGAAGCAGAGCCGGACCTCGCGTCCATGCCCGCCCCCAAGCTGGACGAGCACAACAAGGGCGCCGGTGCGCATCACTATTCGAGCTCGGGCAATCCCACCGGCCATCTGCTGGACGAAGACGCCCATGCCGCGGCGGTTGCGGACTGGCTGAACCAGCAGGTTCTCGGCCACAAGATCGAACACCTCGTGGTCATTGCCGCGCCGCGTACCTTGGGTGAACTGCGCCGCCACTATCACAAGCAGCTGGAAAGCGTGCTGCAGGGCGAACTGTCCAAGGACCTCATCGGCAAGACCGGACCGGAAGTCATCGCCGCCCTGCGCGGGAAGTAATCGGTCGAACCGATACGACAGATGGGGTTGCCTGCAAGCGCGCCCTGCCTTACCGGCAACCCTATCATGTCCGACATTGCAACCCGCTTCGCACGCTGCAAGTTCCGCGCCTGGCACCGCGGCATGCGCGAGGCCGACTACATGATCGGCGGCTTTTTCGACCGTTACCACGGCCAGTGGGGCGAAAACGAACTCGCGTGGTTCGAAGCCGTGCTCGAAGAAGACGATGTCGACATCATGGCCTGGGCGCTTCAGACCCAGGCAGTGCCCGATGAATATGCCGGGCCGCTGATGGAACTGCTGCAAAAGCTCGATTACGTCGATATTCCCGGCTGACGGGATCGGCCGTACATCCGCCCGCAACCGTCCCATGCCCGATCTTTCGAAAATCCTCACCGCCAAAGCCCCGCTGACCCTCGCGTCGATCGCGCGGGGCGCACAGCCCTTGGTCATGGCGGACCTCGCCCGCGCAGCAGGAGGCCCCGGGGGGGGCGGACGTGCCGTGTTCATCGCACCGGACGAGGCGGCAATGCGCGCGGTGAGCGAAGCCGCCGCCTATTTCGCCCCCGAACTGGAAGTGCTCGAATTCCCGGCGTGGGACTGCCTGCCCTACGACCGGGCCAGCCCCGCCCTGACGGTCAGCGCCCACCGCCTGGCGGCGCTCCACCGCTTGCAGGCGGGGCACAAGGGCGCACAATTGCTGGTCACCACGGTCAACGCCGTGCTCCAGCGCGTACTGACACCTTTCCGCATCCGGGAATCGGTCCGTGCGCTCAAACCCGGCATGGAAATCGGACGCGAGAGCCTGATCGCACTGCTCCAGCGGCAGGGCTATTCGCGCACCGACACCGTCGCCGATGCAGGCGAATACGCGGTACGCGGATCGATCTTCGACATTTTCCCCTCGGGGCTGGAACAAGGCCTGCGGCTCGACTTCTTCGGTGACGAACTGGAATCGCTGCGGCTGTTCGACACCAACACCCAGCGCAGCACCGGCGTGCTCGAAGGGCACTTGCTGCTCCCTGCCAGCGAAGCCCTGATCGATGAAGACAGCATCAAGCGCTTCCGCAGCCGTTACCGTGAGCTGTTCGGCGCGAATGCCACGGGCGACCCGCTCTACCAGGCGGTCAGCGACGGCAGGCGCCTCGCCGGGATGGAGCACTGGCTCCCTCTGTTCGAAGACCGGATGGTGACGCTGTTCGATCATCTGTCCGCCGGGGACGTGATCGCGATCGACCAGTCCGCACTGGGAGCGGCGGACGAACGCCTCGCCGACATCGCCGACTATCATGCGACGCGCAACAAGACGGCCGGGCAAGCCGCAGGCAGTTACAGTCCGCTGGAAGTCGACGCGCTCTACCTGACGCCGACCGAGTTCGCGGAGAAGATCGCCCAATGGCCGGTGCACCGGGCGGAGATCTTCGCACAGCCGGAAAGCCCGACAGTCGTCGATTTCGGCTTTTCCTCCGCGCGCGATTTCACTCCCGAGCGCGCACGGGGCGACAATGTCTACGAGGCCGCAGCCCGTCATTTCCGCGGGCTGGCCGCGCAAGGCAAGAAGCCTTTGCTCGCCGCCTATTCCACCGGCAGCCGCGCCCGCCTCGCCTCGATTCTCGGGGAATCCGGTGCCGAATTCGCACTGGCAGACACCTGGCAGGAGGCGCTTGGCCTATCCGCGAAAGGCAAGCCTGTCGCGGTGGTGTTGCCGCTCGAATCCGGATTCGCGAACGACACGCTGGAACTGGTCACCGAGCAGGACGTGCTTGGCGACCGGCTTGTTCGCCGCAAGAGGAAGCGCAAGGATTCGGACGCCTTCCTCGCCGAACTTTCGGCGCTCCATCCGGGCGACCTCGTGGTCCACATGGAGCACGGGATCGGCCGCTATGCCGGCCTCGAATCGATCCCCGTCGGCAAGAGCCCGCACGACTGCGTGATGCTGGAATACGCGGGCGGCGACAAACTCTACATTCCGGTCGAGAATATCGACGTCCTCTCGCGCTACGGCAGCGGCAACGAGGGGGTGCAACTCGACAAGCTGGGCGGCGAAGCATGGCAGCGCCGCCGCGCGCGCCTGAAGGAACGCATCCGCGAAATCGCGCATGAACTGATGCGTACCGCGGCCGCGCGTGCTCTGCGGCAGGCCCCGGCCTTCGCGCCGGAGGAAGCGAGCTTCAACCAGTTCGTCGACCGCTTCCCCTGGTCCGAAACCGACGACCAGGAACGCGCGATCGAGGATGTTCTGGGCGATCTGGCCGAAGGCAAGCCGATGGACCGGCTCGTCTGCGGCGATGTCGGCTTCGGCAAGACCGAAGTTGCCTTGCGCGCCGCCTTCGTCGCGGCGATGAGCGGGCATCAGGTCGCCGTGATCGCCCCCACCACTCTGCTTGCCCGTCAGCACTACACCAATTTCAGCGAACGGTTTGCCGGTTTCCCGCTCAAGGTCGGGCGCCTTTCGCGCCTCGTACCTGCCAAGGAAGCCGCCGAAACCCGCGCCGGTCTGGCCGACGGCACGCTCGATATCGTGATCGGCACCCATGCGCTGCTGTCGAAGTCGGTCCACTTCAAGCGGCTCGGGCTGGTCGTGGTCGATGAAGAGCAGCGCTTCGGCGTCAATCACAAGGAAAAGCTCAAGGCCCTGCGCAGCGACGTCCACGTCCTGACGCTCACCGCCACGCCGATCCCGCGCACCTTGCAGATGGCCATGTCCGGCCTGCGCGAGCTGTCCACCATCCAGACCCCGCCGGTCGACCGCCTCGCCGTGCGCACGTACATCATGGAATGGGACGACATGGTCATGCGCGAGGCCTTGCTGCGCGAACACCATCGCGGCGGGCAGAGCTTCCTGATCGTGCCGCGGATCGCGGATATTCCCGAGATCGAGCAATGGCTGCACGACACGGTGCCCGAAGTGAAGTTCGTCACAGCCCACGGCCAGATGGGCGCGGGTGAAGTCGAGGAACGGATGAGCGCGTTCTACGAACGCAAGTACGACGTCCTGCTTTCGACCACGATCGTCGAAAGCGGAATCGACATCCCCAGCGCCAACACGATCATCATCCACCGCGCCGACCGTTTCGGCCTCGCCCAGCTCTATCAGCTGAGAGGGCGCGTCGGCCGTTCAAAGCTGAGAGCCTATGCCTATCTTACCCATCCGCGCGACCAGGCGTTGAGCGAAGTCGCGGAAAAGCGCCTGAAGGTGTTGGGCGACCTCGACAGCCTCGGCGCCGGATTCCAGCTCGCCAGCCACGACCTCGACATTCGCGGCGCGGGCAACCTGCTGGGCGACGAACAGTCCGGCCATATCCGCGAAGTCGGTTTCGAACTTTACCAATCGATGCTGGAGGATGCGATCCTTGCCGCCAAAGCGGGCGACCACGGGCTCGAAGCCGATTCATCCGGTCTCAGTCCCCAGATCACGGTCGACGCCCCGATCCAGATCCCCGAGGACTATGTCCCCGACCTGGCCGTGCGCATGGCGCTCTACCGCCGCCTCAACGACGCGAAGGACAAGGCGGAGATCGAGGCGATGGCCGCCGAAATGATCGACCGCTTCGGCCCCTTGCCCGATCCGACGGCGAACCTCGTCAAGCTGATCGAAATCAAGCACCAGGCGATCACCGCCAACATCGCCAAGATCGACGTAGGCGCGCGCGGCACGCTGGTCAGCTTCCACAACGACATGTTCCCGGACCCCGCCGGGCTGATCGCCTATGTCGAACGCCTCAAGGACACCGCGAAGCTTCGCCCCGACATGAAGCTCGCCATCAACCGCGCATGGGGTGACCCCAAGAGCCGCCTCAACGGCCTCTACCAGTTGACCAAGGGCCTGTCCGGCATTGCACGCAAGGCTCAGAAGCAGGCCTGACGCGGTCTCTCTTTGCCGCTCTATTCGCAGTAACGGATCACCGTTTGGCGAAGTCGAGAAACTCTTCCGCACTCATCGGGCGGGCGCGCAGGAAACCCTGATAATAGTCGCAGCCCTCGTGTGCGATCAGTGCACGCTGGTCCTCGTTCTCGATGCCTTCCGCAATGACCTTGAGGTCGAGCGCCTTGGCCATGGCAAGGATACCGCGCAGCACCGCAAGATCGCGGGCATCGTCCAGCACGTCGTCGACCATGACGCGATCGAGCTTGATGTAGTGGAGCGGCAGCAGCTTGAGATATCGGAAATTGCAGAAACCCGCCCCGAAATCGTCGAGCGCGATACGAATACCGATGTCGCGCAATTTGCGCAGCGACACGGCGGAACGATCGAGATCGGTGACCAAGGCCTGCTCGGTGATTTCCAGCGTCAGGCGATCGGGCGAAAAACCCGCTTCCACCACCGCTGCGGCAACGGTGTTGGCGAAGGACGTGGCGGTAAGGTCCGCCGGGGTAATATTGAGCGACAGGCGCAAGGGATCCGGCCAGTCCGCCGCCCCGGCCAGCGCCCGTGCCGCGATATGGTGCGAAAGCTGGGCGACATGGTCTGCTCGCTCGGCGATGGCGAACAACGCCCCGGCGCCCACCCGGCCCAACTGCGGGTGCTGCCAGCGGGCCAGGGCCTCGGCCCCCACTAGCCGGTCGTCTTCCGCCGCGAATTGGGGCTGGTAGACGATTTCGATTTCGTCGCGGTCCAGCGCCCCCAGCAAGTCGGCTTCGAGCTGCCGCGCACTGCGCCCGGCCAGCGCCATGTCGCCATCGGCCCACAGCACGCGTCCGCCGGAACTGCGCTGCGCCCGGGCAAGCGTCTCAGCCAGGCGGTCGATCATCGTCTGGATGTTTTCCTGCGGCACGGCGCGAATCAAGGCGACACGCGGCCACAGGCGCACGGTCCCTTCGCCGCACAGGTTCACGATCGGCTTGGCGATGCTTTCGGCAAGGGCATCCGCCAGCCATTGCCAACGCTCCCGGCTGCTGCCTTCGTTCACCGCGAGAAAGAAATTGCACCCGCCAAGCCGCGCGGCGATCCACTCGCCGTCGAACTCGTCCTCGGCGAAGCGCAACAGGCGCGAGGCGACTTCTACCAGCGCGGCATCGCCCACTTCCTCGCCATAGGCGAGATTGACCGTCTCGAAGCGTCTCAGACCCAGCATCAGCGCATGGACTGGCGCAATCGTCCCCGCTTCTTCGGCCACGTGCGCCCAGGCCGAGAGACGTGCGTGTACGGCTTCCGGACCGGCAAGGCCGGTCAGCGTGTCGCGATCCTGCGGCGGCGAAGGCGATTGAGATTGGGATGACGAAGCGGACATACCGGCGCCATAGCACGGCCGGGTTAGGAATTTCTTCCCGGACGCACCGGGCGGCAAAGTGGCCCGATTGCGCGGCGATGCGTTGCCAAAATCCGCGCCAGACCATAGGCTTGCATGCGTTGCAGCCTGCCGGGTCTGCATGGGAGGCAGGACAAGTGAGTTTCAGGCACGATTTCAAACGTCTCGCACTGGTCGCTTCGCAAGGCGAACGGGCCCAGCAGGCCGTCAGGGATCTGGAGGCACTGGAGCATTGGGCACCGCTGGAAGAAGCCGATGCGGTCGTCGTCCTGGGCGGCGACGGCTTCATGCTCCACACCTTGCACCAGATGCTCGACAGCGGACGCGTGATTCCCGCGTTCGGTATGAATCGCGGCACGGTGGGTTTTCTCATGAACCGCTATGACACCGATGCGCACCTGCGCGAGCGGATCAACATGTGCCGCGCCTTCTCCGTCGTCCCGCTGCTGATGGAAGCAAGGACGCAGGACGGGCAGAATCATACCTTCCGCGCGATCAACGAAGTCTCGCTGCTGCGCGAAACGCGCCAGACGGCGAAGATCGAAGTGACAGTGAACGGAAAAGTGCGAATCGAGGAACTGTCCTGCGACGGAATCCTGGTGGCGACTCCCGCCGGTTCCACCGCCTACAACCTTTCCGCCAACGGGCCGATCCTGCCGCTCGATTCGAAGATGCTGGCGCTGACCCCGATCAGCCCTTTCCGTCCCCGGCGCTGGCGCGGAGCCATCCTGCCCGATTTCTCGAAAATCGAGCTGCGCGTGCTCGAACCGGCCAAACGCCCGGTGGCGGTCGTCGCCGACCAGAAGGAACTGCGCGATATCGCCGACGTCCAGCTGCGGATCGATCCGGAACAGGAACTGACACTCCTGTTCGACCCCGGCCACAGCCTCGACGAACGCATCGTCACCGAGCAGTTCATCGCCTGATTGCAGATTATTTTCAGGCCTCGTCCGACAATCGTCAGGACGGGCTTGCCAAAGTGTGCAGGGCTTCATATAGGCGCACCCCTGCTCCGGTTCTTCGGACTGGGGCTGCTCCCCGATAGCTCAGCGGTAGAGCATCCGACTGTTAATCGGACGGTCGTTGGTTCGAATCCAACTCGGGGAGCCA
>JAQVEQ010000142.1 GCA_028697875.1 Novosphingobium sp.
GCAAGCGAGAGGTCATTGCCAGCGCATCGCAAGCGGCATCCCCCGATGCTGCGCTGATTGCTGCCCTGCGCAAGGCCCACGGCATGGTCACCCGCGAACGCAGAATGCCGATCGTCGTAGCTGCCCCCGTTTCCCCCTATGACCGCAAGATCCTGCGCCTCGCGTTCCTCGCCCCTGACCTTCAGCGCGATATTCTCGCCGGACGCCAACCGCCGTCACTCAACCTCGAACGGCTGCGGAAAATGGACATCCCGCTCGACTGGAACGAGCAGCGGCGCACTCTTGGCTGGCCGGCTCATACCTGAGCGCGACGCTGCGGCACATTCCCTGCAATGTGCGATCGCTTTCCCTGCAAGAACGAGAAAATCCCCTGTTCCGCATTTGCAGGGAATTTGCGTTCTCAAGGACGCCATAACCATCAGGAATATCTCATGTTTCCGGGTGAGGAAGAACACCGATTCTGCTGAATCGAGGTGATTTTCCCCTCTGGTTTTCAATTTTCCCTGTTAATTCCCTGCAAAACAGGGAAACCGAACCGATTGCGAACGGCGCAGAGACGCGCGGCGCAAATGCGTCTGCAAATCGCCGGAGACAGCACGAAATTGAGCTGTCAGTGACGGATTGGGGACCACAAGCCCGCACCGTCAGCGGGGCCGCGATAATTCCCCGGAAACAGAGACAAGTGCTGGGGGTTTGTGGCGGAGAGGGTGGGATTCGAACCCACGTTACGGTTGCCCGTAAACCGCATTTCGAGTGCGGCGCATTCGACCTCTCTGCCACCTCTCCGCAAAGTCGGGCGCATCGGGCCCGAAGGCCACCGGTCGGCTGGAAGGCGCGCCGTTAGCCCATGCCTCGCCCCTTGCCAAGCCCCCCGATGCGCAAAATGGGGATCAATTTTTCCGGACGCTTGTTTCGCACCCGCAACAAACTATATTTGCAAGCGGAATGAACCGCTCGACTTTCTTTTCTCATCAGGCCGGACGGGTGGTCGATGCCCCGCTGCAGACCCGCGCCCGGTTCGCGATCGGGGACGTGGTGCGGCACCGCCAGTTCGATTTCCGCGGCGTGGTGTTCGATATCGATCCCGTCTTCGCCAATAGCGAGGAATGGTACGAGGCGATCCCCCAGGATATCCGCCCCCAGCGCGAACAGCCTTTCTACCACCTGCTCGCCGAGAACGAGGATTCGTCCTACGTCGCCTATGTCAGCCAGCAGAACCTGCTCGGCGACAGCGAAGGCGGCCCGGTCGACCATCCTTCCGTCCCGCAGATTTTCGAGGATTTCGCCGACGGACGCTATCGCCTGCGCCGCGGCCTGAGCCACTGATCCGCCGCGTCAGCTCTTCAGCTTCCAGCCGGTGCGAAGCAGCCAGTAGCTGACCAGACCCAGCGCCAGATTGAAAAGCCCCAGCCCCAAGGCGGCCCAAACGACCGCCAGGGCCCCTTCCCCGATGTCGCTGCTGCCCAGGAAGCCGTAGCGGAAGCCGGAAATTACGTAGAAGAACGGGTTGGCCAGGCTGACGAACTGGAAGCCGGGCGCCAGATTGTGAATCGTGTAGAACGTGCCCGAAAGGAGCGACAGGGGCGCGACCACGAAATTGGTGACCGCCGCGGCATGGTCGAACTTTTCCGCCCACAGCGAAGTCAGCAGGCCGAGGAAGGACAGCATGATCGCCCCCATCAGGCCGAACCACACGATCGCCCAGCCGTGCGCGACGCTCAGGTCCACGCCGGGCCAGAGCCAGATCGCCACGGCTACCGCCCCGCCGACCGCGATCGCCCGGGTCGTCGCCGCCGCGACGATCCCCGCCATCAGCTCCCCCTCGCTGAGCGGCGGCATCAGGTAATCGATAATCGTTCCCTGCATCTTGCCGACCAGCAGCGAGAAGCTGGAATTGGCGAACGCGTTCTGCATCATCCCCATGGCGATCAGGCCGGGGGCGATGAATGTGGCGAAGGGCACGCCCAGCACCACGCGCCCCTGGCGCCCCAGTGCCACGGTGAAAATCACCAGAAACAGCAGTGTCGTGACGGCCGGAGCCCAGATTGTCTGGGTCTGGACCTTGAGAAACCGGCGAACCTCCTTAATATATAAGGTCCACAGCCCGCCCCGGTTGATGCCATGGATCAGCGGTTCGCCCCGTGGGGGGAACCGCCGCTGGATGCGGGCAGGATCGTCGGCGGTTGTGTGTGTTTCTCGGGCTTGATCGGCCATGCCCGGGCGACTATCGGCAGCCGGTCCGGCTGGCAAGAAACTTTGTTTCCCGCTGCGGCGGAAATTTGGCCGGAATTGAGGAATTGGAGTATCCATGAGCTGGACCGAGGAACGGATCGCAACGCTGACCAAGATGTGGGAAGGCGGCGCGACGGCAAGCCAGATCGCCGAGGAACTCGGCGGGGTGAGCCGTAACGCGGTGATCGGCAAGGCCCATCGCCTCGGGCTGAAGGCACGCCCTTCTCCGGTGAAAGCGAACGAAGCGCCGAAGAAGGCCAAGGCCGCGCCCCCCGCCAAGAAGGCAGCGCCTCCAGCTGGCGAAGGCAAGGACAAGGCCGCACCGCGCCCGGTTGCGGAAAAGCCCGCCCCGCAGGGGGCCGCCCCCGCCGACGAACCGGCGGCAAGGTCGGCGGTCCCGTCGCAGCCCCTGCCCAACCCGTCGTCCGACCTGCCCAAGATCGTCTCGGTCGGCCCCGGCGGCTTCCTGCGCCAGGGCCCCGGCGACCAGCAGGCCCCGATTCCCCCGGCTCCGCCCCGCCGCCTCGTGCCGGCCAAGCCGAGCCCGGAAATCGCCGAAAAGACCAGCCTGCTCGACCTCAGCGACAAGGTTTGCCGCTGGCCGATGGGTCACCCGGGCGAACCGGATTTCCACTTCTGCGGCGAGAAGGTGAACCCCGGCTATCCCTATTGCGTCGAACATTGCGGGCGGGCCTATCAGGCGCAGCTGCCGCGCGGCGCGCGCCGGCCCCCGCCCCCGCTGCCTTTCGGCGGCCCCCGGGTCCGCTGATCCTTCCACCGGCGACGGGCGCCGGACACCTGCTCACGCCGAACGGCATGACAAGCGGCGCGGGGAGCGATCCTCGCGCCGCTTGACATTGCGCGCAGTTCCCACAGGTTCGGCCGCCCAGACACGGAAAGGAGCCCGCCCCATGCCGCTATCCCTTCACGCCGCCCTCGTGCCCGGCTGGCTCCAGACCCTCGGGGCCTGCCGCTCCTGGCTCGACAAGGCGGAAAGCCATTGCCGGGACACGGGCCTCGACCCGGCCGAGCTGATCGAGGCGCGGCTGATCGCGGACATGCTGCCCTTCAAGTACCAGGTCAAAAGCTGCGCGGTGCATAGCATGGGCGCGATCGAAGGCGTGCGGCGGGGCACGTTCTCACCCGACATGAGCGAGCCGCCGGCGGGCTTCGCGGCGCTGCGCGAACGGGTGGACGAGGCCGTGGCCGTCCTCGGCGGTGTGACGGTGGAGGAGATGGAAGGGTTCATCGGCCAGCCAATGCTGTTCACTATCGGCGACAAGTACCGGCTGGACTTCACGGCGGAGAATTTCCTGCTCGGCTTCACCCAGCCCAATTTCCATTTCCACGCGACGACCGCCTACGGCATCCTGCGCGCCCGGGGCGTCGCGCTGGGCAAGGTCGATTATCTCGGCGCGATGCCGATCGGGGCATAGGCCGCCCGCCCCCGCTTTTTTCCGGCATCCATCCGCCACTGTCCACAAACTGTCATCGTTCCGTCGCGGAAGCGTCACCCCGTTTGAATAGGGCCGTGATTCACGATGCGGCACCGCGCTGGGCGGATGGCCGCCGAAACGGGATGACGCATGGAGCAGGACGTTGCGATCGAGATAGGGGCTGGCGGCAAGCTGATCGACAATGCCGCCGTAAGCACCACGGGGCTAAGCGGCACGGCACTGCTGGAACGCGCCTTCGCCCTCGCCTTCCGGGGGCTGGTCTATCCGCAGATCTGGGAAGATCCCGAAGCCGACATGGCCGGGCTCGACATCCGCGACAGCGACCATGTGGTGACGATCGCCAGCGGCGGCTGCAACGCGCTGAGCTATCTTACCGCCGATGCGGCGAAGATCACCGCTCTCGATCTCAACCGCACCCATGTGGCCCTAGGGCGTCTCAAGCGCACCGCCATGCGCCATCTGCCCGATTACGCGCATTTCCGGCGCTTCTTCGCCGATGCCGACCAGGCCGCGAACAGGGCCGCCTATTTCGCGCATGTCGCCCCCCATCTCGACGCCACTTCGCGCCGGTACTGGGAATCGCGCGACCTGCTCGGCCGCAAGCGGATCGGCATCTTTGCCAAGGGCGCCTACCGTTACGGGCTGCTCGGCACGTTCATCGGTTTCGCCCACCTTCTGGCGCGCCTACACGGCGAAAACCCGCGCGAGATCCTCGACGCCCGCGGGAAGGAGGAGCAGCGCGCCCATTTCGAACAGCGATTCGTACCGTTCTTCGACAAGCCGCTGATCCGCTGGATGACCAACCAGCCGGCCTCCCTGTTCGGACTCGGCATTCCCCCCGCGCAATACGACAAGCTGGCAGGCGGAAAGAGCATGGCCGACGTACTGCGCCAGCGCCTCGAAAAGCTCACATGCGATTTCGATTTCCGCGACAACTACTTTGCCTGGCAGGCTTTTTCCCGCGGCTACAGCAAGGTTCCGGAAGCCAGCCTGCCACCCTACCTGCAGGAGGAGCATTTCGGGACGTTGCGCCAGCGGCTGGACCGGCTCGACATCCGGCAGGCCAACATGACCGACTGGCTGGCCGCGCAAGAGGCCCAGAGCGTCGACAAGTTCGTCCTGCTCGATGCGCAGGACTGGATGACCGACGCCCAGCTCAACGCCTTGTGGAGCCAGATCTGCCGGACCGCGCGGCCCGGTGCGCGAGTGCTGTTCCGCACGGCCGACGAACCCTCGCTCCTGCCCGGACGGCTGGCGCCGAGCCTGCTCGACATGTGGGACTATCGCGCGGCGCAATCGCACGAACTGACCGCGCTCGACCGGTCTTCGATCTATGGCGGGGTGCATCTCTATGTCCGGCGCGGCTAACGCTTCCCTCGACACCCATTCCACCGGCCATGCGAGCCGGATGGACGGCATCTACGCCGTCCAGCGGCACATCTACGACGTGACGCGCAAGTATTACCTGCTGGGGCGCGACCGGCTGATCGAACGGCTGGACGTCCCGCTGGGCGGCACGGTCCTGGAAGTGGGCTGCGGCACCGCGCGCAACCTCATGCTCGCCGGACAGCGATATGGCAAGGCGCGGCTCTATGGGCTCGATATCTCGGCCGAGATGCTCAAGACAGCGCGGGCCAAGCTCGCCGACACGCCGCTGATCCACCGCACGGCCCTTGCCCGGGCCGACGCCACGGACTTCGATCCCATGACACTGTTCGGGCAGGAGGGCTTCGACCGGGTGTTCTGTTCCTACACCCTGTCGATGATCCCCGACTGGCAAGGCGCGATCCGCATGGCCTCCGGGGCGCTCAAACCCGGCGGTCAGTTGCACATCGTCGATTTCGGCCAGCAGCAACGCCTGCCCGGCCTGCGGCCCGTTCTCCACGCCTGGCTGGCCAGCTTTCACGTCACCCCGCGCGCCGACCTGTTCGACGTCTGCCACGCACTGGCGGACGAACGGGGCATGCACGTGGAAACGCGGAGCCTCTACCGCGACTATGCTCGTGCCGTGGTGCTGACACGGGGCTGATCCCTCCCCCGCAACCGCCACGGAAAAGGGCCGCGGGGTTTCCCCTGCGGCCCTTTTTATTGCCGTTAAAGCGCCTTAGTCGTCAGACTTGAGAAACGCCGGCATGTGGTCGGGGTTGCCCCCTTCCTTGCCTTCGCCGCCGTCGCGGCGCGGGCCACGATCGCGGTCGCGGCCGCCACGGCCACCCCGGCGGTCGCCGCCACGGCCGCCACGGCCACCTTCGCGGTCACCACGCGGTTCGCGCGGTTCACGCGGCGGGCGGGTGTCTTCCAGTTCCTCGCCGGTTTCCTGGTCGACCACGCGCATCGACAGGCGGACCTTGCCGCGGTTGTCGACCTCGAGGACCTTGACCTTCACTTCCTGGCCTTCGGACACGACATCGGTCGGCTTCTCGACCCGTTCGTTCTTCATTTCGGAAACGTGGACGAGACCGTCCTTGCCGCCCATGAAGTTCACGAACGCGCCGAAGTCGACGATGTTGACGACCTTGCCGGTGTATATCTTGCCGACTTCCGGCTCTTCGACGATGCCCTGGATCCACTTCTTCGCGGCCTCGATCTGGCTGAGGTCGCTGGAAGAGATCTTGATCACGCCTTCGTCGTCGATGTCGACCTTGGCGCCGGTTTCGGCGACGATCTCGCGGATCACCTTGCCGCCGGTGCCGATGACGTCGCGGATCTTCGACTTGTCGATCTGCATCGTCTCGATACGCGGAGCGTGGGCCGACAGCTCGGTGCGGGCCGAACCCAGCGCCTTGGTCATTTCACCCAGGATGTGGGCACGGCCGGCTTTCGCCTGTTCCAGTGCCTTGGCCATGATTTCCTTGGTGATGCCGGCGATCTTGATGTCCATCTGGAGCGAGGTGATGCCGCTTTCCGTACCGGCCACCTTGAAGTCCATGTCGCCCAAGTGGTCTTCGTCACCCAGGATGTCGGACAGCACGGCGAACTCGTCGCCTTCGAGGATCAGGCCCATGGCGATGCCGGAAACCGGGCGTTCGATCGGAACGCCGGCGTCCATCATCGAAAGACAGCCGCCGCAGACGGTCGCCATCGAGGACGAGCCGTTCGATTCCGTGACGTCCGAGAGGACGCGGATCGTGTAGGGGAAGTCTTCCTTGCTCGGCAGCACCGGGTGCAGCGCGCGCCAGGCGAGCTTG
Organism: Novosphingobium sp.; assembly: GCA_028697875.1. Taxonomy (GTDB): domain Bacteria; phylum Pseudomonadota; class Alphaproteobacteria; order Sphingomonadales; family Sphingomonadaceae; genus Caenibius. The sequence goes on from JAQVEQ010000142.1 coordinate 6,878, forward strand.
CCGTGGCCGATTTCGCGGCGACCCGGGGCGCCGAAGCGGCCAACTTCACCGACCGAGTAGGGCGGGAAGTTGTAGTGCAGCATGAACGACGAGTACGACAGGCCTTCGAGGCCGTCGATCATCTGTTCGCTGTCCTTGGTGCCCAGCGTGGTGGTGCAGATCGTCTGCGTTTCGCCGCGGGTGAACAGCGCCGAACCGTGGGTGCGGGGCAGGAAGCCGACCATCGCTTCGATCGGGCGGACCTGTTCGAGCGTGCGGCCGTCGATACGCTGGCCATCCTTGATGATGGCGGTGCGCACGATTTCCGCTTCGACCTTCTTCATGGTCTTGATCGCGACCATCTGGGTCTGCGGCTCGGCGTCGGCGAAGGCTTCCTTGGCCTTGGCGCGCGCTTCGTTGAGCGCGTTCGAGCGGGCCGACTTGTCGGTCAGCTTGTAGGCGGCGGCAACGTCGGCACCGACCACGTCCTTGAGCTTGGCCTTGATCCCGGCGGTATCGTCCGACAGGTCGATTTCCCACGGCTCCTTGGCGGCCTTTTCAGCCAGAGCGATGATGAGGTCGACGACCTTCTTCGATTCCTCGTGCGCGAACATCACCGCGCCGAGCATCTCGTCTTCGGTCAGTTCCTTGGCTTCGGATTCGACCATCA
>JAQVEQ010000143.1 GCA_028697875.1 Novosphingobium sp.
CGCCTTGCCATCCACGGCGTGCCAGGCCTGTATCGGCGAAATCTCCCCGAAATGGAGATAGTGCGACAAGCGCGAGCAGCCATCGGCGGACGGAAGGTTGCGGGTGTCCTCGTAATCGGCCACCCGCCCGGCGAAATCCGCCAGTTGCGCCCCGGCGGCCCGTTCACCGCACTCCCACGTCGCACGCAGCCCACCTGCCCAGTCAGGCCGGGTGGGCAAGAGGCACCAGTCTTCCAGCCGGTCCGAATCCGGCCAGGCATCGGGCGATGTCAGGTCCGGCACAGGAAAGGGCTCCCGCACCGGATGCCCTTTGAGCAAGGCCTTGTAGAACGGGGTGAAGATCCTGAACGCCGTGCCGGAGCCGGTCTTCACCGATCCGGGCGGGGCGAGGTAATTGCCGTCGTGGAGGTGCAAGGGCAGGCGTTCGCCCAGATCCCGTTCCGCTTCCCGCCACCACGGCTCGCAATGGCGCAGGGCATGGACGCCCGCCGCGCCCGTTTCCTCCGCCAGGCGAACGATCTGCTCCACCGCGTCGCCCCGGCGCAGGATCAGGCGCGATTGGCGCTTTTCCAGTTCCGCCGCCATCGCGGCGAGGCTGCGATGGAGCCACCAGCGCGACGCCCCGCCCATGCGCCGTTCGCCCGGCCGCCCGTCATCCAGGACATAGACGGGAACGACCGGCCCCGCCGACGCCGCCGCGCGAAACGCGAGCTGGTCCGCCAGCCGCAAGTCGCGCCGCAGCCAGACGATCTGCAGCTTGCCGCTCATTCCTTCCGTTTCCCGCAGCCGGGGCCATCGACTGGGACAACCGCCACATGGTGGAATGGATTCCTGATTTCCTTGCCGAGCAGCCGGGCCGTGCCGAAGCGGGCGTCGCTGAAGGTCACCCGCGCGCTGCAGGCCCGCCGTTCGACCACGGCCACCGGCATGACCGACCAGTGCATGAAACGGCGCAGCGCATCGGTCGAAAAGGCCGCGCGGCGTACCAGCGGATCGCCCATGTTGTCGGGATAGGACGGGGAAACCGGACCCAGCCCGCCGAACGGCGTCCAGGCCGCATCGGCAATTCCCCCGTCCTGCCGCCAGACCAGCCCGCGCTTCCAGAAACGGAACGGCTCCAGCCCGGCAAAGACCCGTTCGGGACGATATCCCAGCGTTCGCGCCAGTTGCCGCTCCGCCTGGGCGGTCAGCACGAGATTCGCCCCGATGTAGGCCACTACGAGCGTCAGCCCGGCCCGCGCGGGAAAGTGCCAGTCGCCCCTCGCCCGCTCGCGCCGGCGGGATAGCCAGATCGCCAGCCCCAGCACGATCCAGATCCACACATCGATGATGAACAGGCTCTCGGTATGGAACCAGCGGTCGGTAAAGGGAGAGAAGAGCTGGATCGCGTAAGTCGTCTGCAAGTCGAGCAACGGATGAGTGACTGTGCCGATATAGCAGAGCGCCACCAGCCAGCCGAAATGCATCGGCAGTCTGCTCTCGAACACGGCCCCGCGGCGCACCTGCCAGCGGTCGAGCAGCCACAGCAGCCCGGCCAGCACTGGCGGCATGACGATGAAACCCCCGACGAGACTGTGTGTGACGCCGCGATGGGTCGCCAGCGGGTCCCAGCAGCTATGGCCGAAGAACACGTCGATGTCGGGCATGTTCGCGGCAAGGATCAGCGCCGCCAGCCCCTTGCGCGTCTTCGTCTTGAGCCCCGCCTGCCCCAACGCCCAGCCGGCCAGGCTGTGCGTCAGGTTATCCATGGGCGGCCGTGTGGGACAAATCTGTCATTACGCGCACAGCGAAGCAATCCGGGGCTGCAAATACAAGCCCCGGATTGCCACGGACCCACAGCCCTCGCAACGACGATGGCGGAACGGGCCAGCGGCCCGCCCCGTTTATTCCCCGACGGTCCAGGTCTGGCCCTTGGCAAGCAGCTTGCCGAGATCGGCCACCTTGCCTTCGCGCGCCTTGGCGTCCTGCCCCAGCAGCGCTTCGTCATAGGTCGGGCGCGGATCGTCGTAGATCACGCCCAGCGCCATCGGGAACGGGCCGAACGGCAGTTCGACCAGCATGTGGGCAAGCGCGCGGTTCTTCACGTCGTGAACCGTGACGCCTGCCGCCTCCCAGTCGCCATCGACCACATCGACCACCTTGAGGCCGCACAAGTCGCGGTCCATCGCCAGGCCCTGCGTGCCCTTGTTGAACAGCAGCGGCTCGCCATCCTTCAACCAGATCTGGTTGGCGGCGGCATTGGCCTTGGCGGTGAAATCGTCGAACCGGTCCTTGTTGTAGACGATGCAGTTCTGGAAGATCTCGACGAAGGCCGCGCCCTTGTGGGCATGGGCCGCCTTGAGCACTTCCGGCAGGTCCTTCGACACGTCGTAGGCCCGCGCGATGAAGCGGCCGCCGGCACCCAGCGCGAACGCGCAGGGCAATGCCGGACGGTCGACCGAACCCAGCGGGGTCGAGGGGCTGTGCGTGCCGACGCGGCTGGTCGGCGAATACTGCCCCTTGGTCAGGCCGTAGATCTCGTTGTTGAACAGCATGATCTGGCAATCGAGATTGCGCCGGATCACGTGCATGGTGTGATTGCCGCCGATCGACATGCCGTCGCCATCGCCGGTAATCAGCCAGACGTCCAGTTCCGGATTGGACAGCTTGATGCCCGTGGCGAAAGCCGGGGCGCGCCCGTGGATCGTGTGGAAACCGTAGCTTTCGAGATAATAGGGGAAGCGGCTGGAGCAGCCGATGCCCGAAACGAACACGGTCGTGGCCGGGTCGGCCCCGATGTCGGGCAGAGTGCGCTGCACCGCCTTGAGGATCGCGTAGTCGCCACAACCCGGGCACCAGCGGACTTCCTGGTCGCTTTCCCAGTCCTTCAGCGTCGTCTGGATAGCGGTCATCTCGTTCATGGTCCTATCCCCTTACGCGAGCTGTTCTTCGATCGCCGCTTCGATCTCGGCGATAGTGAAAGGCTGGCCGGAAACCTTGTTCAGCGGCTTGGCATCGACCAGGAACTGATCGCGCAGCACGGTCTTGAACTGGCCGGTGTTCATTTCCGGCACCAGCACCTTGTCGAAACCCTTCAGCAGTTCGCCGAGATTGCGCGGCAACGGCCAGACATGGCGCACATGGATGTGGCTGACGTCCTGGCCCTTGGCCCGCGCACGGCGGACCGCCTGGTGGATCGGGCCGAAAGTCGAACCCCAGCCGACCACGGCCAGCTTGCCCGAGGTATTGCCGAGGCTGACGCCCTGCGGCGGCACGGCATTCGCCACGCCGTCGACCTTGGCCTTGCGGGCATCGGTCTGCGCCTGGTGAGTGGCCGGCGCATAGTCGAGGTTGCCGGTGTCGATCGCCTTTTCGATCCCGCCGATCCGGTGCATCAGGCCCGGCGTGCCCGGCTTGATCCACGGACGCACGCCGCGCGCATCGCGCTTGAAGGGCAGCAATTCGCCGTCCGGACCGTTGGGTTCGGTCAGGAACGTCGTCGGGAACGGATCGAATTCCTTCGGATCCGGCACTTTCCACGGCTCGGCCGCATTGCCGATATAACCGTCGGTCAGCAGCATCACGGGCGTCATGAACTGGACCGCGATACGGCAAGCCTCGATCGCGCATTCGAACGCGTCGGCCGGGGTACTGGCGGCAATGACCGGCAGCGGAGCATCGCCGTTACGGCCGTAAATCGCCTGGTAAAGGTCCGACTGTTCGGTCTTGGTCGGAAGGCCGGTGGACGGCCCGCCGCGCTGGGAATTGACGATCACCAGCGGCAGTTCGGTCATGATCGCAAGGCCCATCGCCTCACCCTTGAGCGCGATGCCCGGCCCCGAGGACGAGGTCACGCCCAGGTGCCCGGCATAGGATGCGCCGATGGCAGAGCAGATCGCGGCGATCTCGTCTTCCGCCTGGAAGGTCGTGACGCCGAATTCCTTCATCTTCGCCAGATTGTGCAGGATCGCGGAAGCCGGCGTGATCGGATAGCCGCCGAAGAACATCGGCAGCCCGGCAAGCTGCGCGCCCGCCACCAGGCCGAGCGCGATCGCGTCGGCACCGGTAATCGTGCGGTAGAGGCCCGGCGTATGCGGCACGGGATCGAGATGCAGCTTCTTGAAGTGCGAGCCGACTTCGGCCGTTTCGCCATAGGCATGGCCGGCATTGAGCGCGGCGATGTTGGCGTTGGCCACGATCTCGTTCTTCGCGAACTTGCCCTTGAGCCAATCGACGATCGGCTGGCGGTCGCGGTCGAACATCCACAGGGCGAGGCCCAGCGTCCACATGTTCTTGCAGCGCAGCGCTTCCTTGTTGCCAAGGCCGAACGGCTTGACCGCTTCCAGCGTCAGCGCGCTGATGTCGAAAGCCAGCAGGTCCCACTTCGCCAGACTGCCGTCCTCGATGGGATTGCTGTCGTATTTGGCCTTTTCCAGGTTACGCTTGGTGAACTCGCCGGTATCGGCGATAATCAGGCCGCCCGGCTTGAGCGCCTGAACATTGGTCTTGAGCGCGGCCGGATTCATCGCCACCAGCACGTCGGGCGCATCGCCCGCGGTGCTGACATCGGTGGAGCCGAAGTTGATCTGGAATGCCGAAACGCCGAACAAGGTGCCTTGCGGCGCGCGAATTTCCGCCGGGAAATCGGGGAAAGTGGCAAGGTCGTTACCCGCCAGCGCGGTCGAGAGCGTAAACTGCCCGCCAGTCAGCTGCATGCCGTCGCCACTGTCGCCCGCGAAACGGACGACCACGGCTTCGGGCGTGTCGGTATGTGCGATAGGGGCCGTCTCGGCCGCTGCCACGGAACTTGCCATTCACTCACCTCTTCCCGTCCGGCGCGGACGGATGTTGCGATATATCCAACGCACTATTCCCGCGCCGGTTCTGCGGCAATGAAGTTTTTGTTGGGTGAAGGCAAACAGCAATGGCGTTTCCCCGGAGGAAAATAGTGCAGGAATTATCATGAATGTCTCAAACAGTTATATCCGGGATGACGTTCGGCGCTTTCTCTCAGCGATGGAGAATGCCGAAAACGGCTTCGTTCCGGGCGAAAACGCTGCCGAAGCGCGGACAGCCTTTGCCGCCATGCTGGCAACCCACGACGCCGCGCCGCGCGACCTGACGACGATTCGCGACCTTTCCTGTCCGGGCCCGGCCGGGCCAATCCTGCTGCGGCTCTACGACGCGCAAGACACGTCCGAGACCCGCCCGGTCATCACTTACTTCCATGGCGGCGGCTTCATCATGGGCAACCGCGATTGCTATGCCGCCCTGTGCAGCGAAATCGCCGCGCTGACCGGCCTGCCGGTGGTCGCGGTCGATTACCGCCTGGCCCCGGAACATCCCTTCCCCGCCGCGCCGGACGATTGCGAAGCGGCGGCGCGCTGGATCGCCGGGCAGCCTGTGGAACTGGGCCTGCCAGTAAGCGGGCTGATCGCAATGGGCGACAGCGCGGGCGGCAATCTCGCCATCGTCACCGCACAGGCACTGGCCGCCCGGCCGGCGGCATTGCCGGTGGTCCTGCAAGTGCCGGTCTATCCGCTGGCCGGGCCGATCGCCCGCCACGAAAGCTACCGCGCCTTCCGTCACGGCCATCTCCTCACCCGCGAAGGGCTCGCCCGGTTCCATGCCGCCTATGCCGCGCCGCTGGACGATCCGCGCCATTACCCCGTCCTGCATCCGGCCCATGGCAAGGCGCCGCCGACCCTGCTGGTCACGGCCGAACTCGATCCGTTACGGGATTCGGGCCGCGAATACGGCGCGAAGCTGGCCGAAGCGGGGATCGATTGCCATATGCTGGAAATCCCCGGGATGGTGCACGGCTTCATGACCTTGCGGCGGGCGATCCCCAGCGCGCAAGGGGACCTCGAAACCATCCTTGCAACCATGGCACAAATGCTGGAGCGCCATTCATGACCATTCCCGATCCCAAGCTTTACCGTCCCTGCGCCGGCGTCATGCTGGTCAACGCCGCCGGCTTCGCCTTCGTCGGCCGGCGCATCGACATCAAGGAAGGGGACTGGTGGCAGATGCCGCAAGGCGGGATCGACAAGGGCGAGGACGTGAACAACGCGGCCCTGCGCGAACTGTGGGAGGAAACCGGCCTGCTCGAAGACAAGGTGCGGATCGAGGCCCGCATGGCCGACGAACTCTATTACGACCTGCCCGACGATCTCAAAGGCAAGCTGTGGAAGGGCAGGTACGTCGGCCAGCGCCAGACCTGGTTCCTCGCCCGCCTGACCGGCAGCGACGCGGATATCGACCTTGCCGCGCACAATCCGCCGGAATTCAGCGCGTGGAAATGGGTCGACCCGGAAATTTTGCCGGATCTCATCATCCCGTTCAAACGCTCGATCTACAGCGCTGTACTGGAAGAATTCCGTCCGCTGATCTGACCGGCCCGCGCCACCGGGCGGCCCACCTCAATTCTGAGTGACGGCCGCCTTGGGCGTGACGGCCTCGGCTGTCAGGACAGGTGCCTCCGGCGCCTTGGCCAGCGCGGCGGCCAGGGCCCGGGTTTCCACGCAGGAATCCCCGCACAGGCTCTGCAACTGGGCCAGGTTACGCCGCGCCTTCTCCAGCGCGCCCTTTTCGGCCAGCGCTTCGCCTTCGCCGGAAATGGCGGCGAAGTTGTTCGGGTCGCGTTGCAGCATTTCGCGGTAGTAATGGATCGCCTTGCCTTGCAGCCCTTCGCTGCGCGCAGCCCGCGCAAGGTCGAGATAGAGCGCGTTATAGGCCGGATCGATCGCCAGCGCAGCCTCGAATGCGTCGATCGCGGCTTGCGTTTCGCCCGCGTCCAGCGCCGCCTCGCCCTGCGCCTGCAGCGCGACCGCCGCTTCCACCGGAGCCCCGGTCGCCCCATTGCCGGCGCTGGCGCTCAACGCGCAGAACAGCGACAGGGCAATCGCGGCAGGGTAATAACGCATCGCAAACTCCTTCAGGGCAGGCATCGCAAATAAAGACCGATCCGCCATGAATCGAGATGCTAACACGGTGAAACGAGACGTGCGACGAAAAATCCGTCGGTCCCGTCGCGATGCGGCGTCAGGCGCAGCCCCGGCCCGCGCGCATGTCCGGCGGGAAGCGCCAGGGCGTCCGCCCGCCAGCCCGGATGGGCGGCAAGAAAGCGCTCCGCCTGGCCCGCCCCCTCTTCGTCGAGCAGCGAACAGACCACGTAGAGCAACCGCCCGCCCGGCCTGACCAGCGTGGCGGCCAGATCCAGCACGTGCTGCTGTATGCCGCAGGTACGCGCCAGTTCCGCTTCGTCGAGCCGCCAGCGCGCTTCGGGATTGCGCCGCCACGTGCCGGTGCCGGAACAGGGAGCGTCGATCAGGACGGCATCGGCCTTGCCCTGCCAGTCCTCCAGCGCCGCCGCTTCGCGACCCGGATCGAGCAGGCGCGTTTCCACATTGGCCACTCCGGCCCGTTCGGCGCGCGGGGCAAGCCGCGACAGCCGCGTCCGGTCGACATCGCAGGCCAGCAGGCGTCCGCGATTGTCCATCGCC
>JAQVEQ010000144.1 GCA_028697875.1 Novosphingobium sp.
AAGGGCGACGGCCATCTGCGCGACCGGATTGCCCTGCCGTTCCCCCTGACCGGCGCGCAACGGCGCTCCATCCGCGAGATCGAAGGCGACATGGCCCAGGAAGCGCCCATGCTGCGCTTGCTGCAAGGCGATGTCGGGGCGGGCAAGACGGTCGTCGCGCTGGAGGCCATGCTGATCGCGGTGGAAGGCGGCGCGCAGGCCGCCATGCTCGCACCGACCGAAATCCTCGCCCGCCAGCATTACGAGACCTTGCGCAAGCTGGCCGCGCCGTCCGGCGTCGTCATCGCGCTGCTGACCGGCCGGGACAAGGGCAAGGCGCGCGAATCGATCCTGATGGGGCTGGTCGACGGTTCGATCCAGATCGTCGTCGGCACGCACGCGATCTTCCAGGAAGCGGTGAGCTACCGGAACCTGGGGCTGGTGGTGATCGACGAGCAGCACCGCTTCGGCGTCGGCCAGCGGCTGATGCTGGCGCAGAAGGGCAAGCTGACGCCGCATTGCCTGGCGATGACCGCCACGCCGATCCCGCGCACGCTGACCCTGGCCCAATACGGCGAAATGGACGTGTCCCGGCTCGACGAGATGCCGCCCGGCCGCCAGCCGATCGATACGCGCGTGGTGTCGCAGGAAAGGCTGGCGGACGTCGTCGCGGCGATCGAACGGCACATGGCGACCGGCCAGCAGGCCTATTGGGTCTGCCCGATGGTGCGCGAAAACGAGACGGACGATCTGGCCGCCGCCGAAGCGCGCTTTGCCGCGCTCAGGGAGCGATTCGGGGATACGGTGGTGCTGGTGCATGGGCAGCTCCGGCCCGAGGCCAAGGACGCCGCGATGGAACGCTTCGTCCGGGGCGAGGCGAAACTGCTGGTCGCCACGACCGTGATCGAAGTGGGAGTCGACGTGCCCAACGCGACTCTGATGGTGATCGAACAGGCGGAGCGATTCGGCCTGGCGCAGCTCCACCAGTTGCGCGGGCGCGTGGGGCGGGGGAGCGAAAAGTCGGTCTGCCTCCTTCTGCGCGGGGAGCAGCTTTCCGAAACCGGCCGCGAGCGTCTCGCCCTGATGCGCGAGACGCAGGACGGGTTCCGCCTGGCCGAAGAAGACCTGCGGCTGCGCGGCGGCGGCGAACTGCTCGGCACGAGGCAATCGGGCGACACGCCATTCCGCGTCGCCTCGCTGGAACAGATCCAGCAGCTCCTGCCGCTGGCCCACGACGATGCGCGCCTGCTGATCGAGCGCGACGGCGGCCTCGGCTCGCCGCGCGGCGAGGCGGCGCGGCTGCTGCTCTACCTGTTCGAACGTGACTGGGGCGTCCAGCTCCTGCGCGGCGGATGATCTGGTCGACGCTGCTCTCGCTCGCCTATCTGGCGCTGCACGTGACTTTCATTGCGCGCGCGCTGATCCGTCCGCACCGCGAGCCCGCCGCGAGGCTGGCCTGGATCCTCGCGATCCTCCTGCTGCCGGTGGCCGGGATCGTGGCCTATATCCTGCTGGGCGAGACGAGCGTGGGCCGCCGGCGCAAGCGGGAACTGCGCGCGATCATCGGCCGCCTGCCGCGGCCTCATGCATGGGACGGGGATTTCGTGCTGGACCCGGCAGATCGCTATGCCGCCCCGTTCAACACCGCCTGCACGATCAACCGCCTGGGCACGGTGCGTTGCGAACGGCCGGACCTGATGGCCGATTCGAACGCGGCGATCGAACGCATCGTGGCCGACATCGATGCCGCGCGCGATAGCGTGCACTTGTGCTTCTACATCTGGCTGGCCGACACCAACGGGCTCAAGGTGGTCGAGGCGCTATGCCGCGCGGCGCAGCGCGGGGTGGCGGTGCGCGCGATGGCCGACGGCGTGGGTTCGGGTGCCATCATCGCCTCGGACCATTGGCAGCGGATGGCAGACGCGGGCGTTCGGCTCCAGATCGCGCTGAAGGTCGGCAATCCGGTGCTGCGGGTCCTGTTCGCGCGCATCGACTTGCGCAATCACCGCAAGATCGTGGTGATCGACAACGCGATCACCTACTTCGGCAGCCAGAACGCCGCCGACCCCGAATTTCTCATCAAGCGGCGGTTCGCGCCGTGGGTCGATGTGATGATGCGCTTTACCGGGCCGGTGGCACAGCAGCACCAGTATCTCTTCGCGACCGACTGGATGGCCGAGGGCGGGGACGATCTTTCCGCCTATCTCCAGCCGGGACTGCCCATGCCCGACGGGCCTGTCGCCGTGCAGGTCATGGGCACCGGGCCGACGCTGGAATACCCGGCCATGTCCGAAGTGTTCTGTTCGATGCTGCACGTCGCCGCATGCGAAGTGATCGCCACAACACCCTATTTTGTGCCGGACGATTCGCTGCTGGCGGACATCCTGGCAGTCGCGCGGCGCGGGGTGCCGACAACGCTGATCCTGCCGGCGCGCTGTGATTCGTGGGTCGTGGCCGCTTCCAGCCGCAGCTTCTATGCCGATCTGCTCGATGCCGGGGTGCGTCTCTACGAATATCGCAAGGGCCTGCTCCACGCGAAGACGCTGACCGTGGACGGGGAGATCGCGCTGATCGGTTCGGCCAATATGGACAGGCGCAGTTTCGACCTCAATTTCGAGAACAACGTGCTGCTGCGCGACCGCGAGACGACCGCGTCGCTACGGGTGCGACAAATGGAATGGCTGGCCGATTCCCGGTCGGTCACGCATGCCGAAGTGGCAGGCTGGGGGACGTCGCGCAGGCTGCTCGACAATCTGGTGGCAACGGTCAGCCCGATTTTGTGAGGAATTTGAAAAGCAGGCCGGCGGCGTAAGAACCTCGCCGCCTGGCGCTTCTGCCGGGAAGTCCCGCCCGAAGGCGGTCGTTTCTCTTGGTAAATTGGTCGGGGAGAGAGGATTCGAACCTCCGGCCCCTGCCTCCCGAAGACAGTGCTCTACCAGGCTGAGCTACTCCCCGACCGGCGCTGCCACAATAAGCTGTGGAGCGAGGCAGAGGCGGCCCTATAGGGGCGCAAGTGCGGGGTGGCAAGCGGGCATTTGCGCGTTATCGTCAAACCATGGTTACTCTGTCCCGATCTCCCGATTCTTCCGCCGCCCAACGCCACTGGGAATGGCAGTACCTCGACCTCATGCGCCGCATCTGGGAGGGCGGGGACGAACGGGTCGACCGTACCGGAGTCGGCACGCGCTCCGTTTTCGGGGCGGAAATGCGATTCGATCTTTCGGACGGCAAGATGCCGCTGCTGTCGACCAAACGGGTCTATTGGAAGACCGCGACGCGCGAATTCCTGTGGTTCCTGACCGGCGAAACCAATATCCGTCCGCTCTGCGCCCAGAAAGTCGAGATCTGGACCGACTGGCCGCTCGATCATTTCCGCAAGGAAACCGGCGATCCGATGTCGCGCGAGGAATTTTCCGCGCGAATCGTCGAAGATGCCGAATTCGCCGCCCGCTGGGGCAATCTCGGTCCGGTCTACGGCAAGCAGTGGGTCGACTGGCCGGTGTACGATCTGGATGGGGCCGACGATTTCGGTCCGGTCTATCGCAAGCGCGACAAGGGCGTGAACCAGGTCGCCCAGGTGGTCGACAGCCTGCGCCACAATCCCGGCAGCCGCCGCCACATCGTCGAAGGGTGGAATGTCGCGGAACTCGATTCGATGGCCTTGCCGCCGTGTCACAAGACCTACCAGTTCCATGTCGCGGGCAACCGGCTGAACGGCTTGCTTTACCAGCGCAGCTGCGACGTCGCGCTGGGCCTGCCGTTCAACTTGTGGGGCGGGGCGCTGTTCATTCGCATGCTGGCGCAGCAGGCCGGGCTGGAGCCCGGCGAACTGGTGTGGATGGGCGGGGATACCCATCTTTACCTCAATCACGCGCCGCTGGTGGAAGAACAGCTTGGCCGCGAGCCGTCGGGACAGGCGCGGATGGACATCGTGCGCACGCCCGAATCGATCTTCGATTACCGGATCGAGGATTTCGAAGTGAGCGGATACGAGCCGCAGGCGCCGATCAAGGCCCCGGTCGCGGTCTGACGAATCCTATCGCACCAAGGCGCTGTACGTGATTCGGCCCTTGGGGCCGTTCACTTGCCAGCGCAGGTTGGTGACGTCTTCCGGCGCGGCCAGCCGCACGCCATAGGCATCGCGTATGGAAAGGGTGCCGAGCTTTCCCCAGCTGCGTCCGCCGTCGACGGAGACGTCCTCGTTATCGGCGCTGCTTCGCTGAAACGCGAGATGGCGGGGCAGGGCGAGCGTGACGGTCGCGGCATTGCCGTCCCGCGTTGCCTGCCAGTCGAGGATCGTGACGACCCGGTCGCCCTTGCCGAGGGTTGTCGCCCGCTCGACCATGCGCGTGCCGGCGTGTCCGGCATAGCCTTCGCGCTCGATGAAAACCGCGCTGTGCACGGCTGCCGGCGATTCGGCGGCAGCGGCGGATTGCGCGCCGGACAGAGCCAGAATTGCGAAGATCGCCAAGCGCATGGGTTAATGCCCCCTCATTGTCCTTCCGCTGCGGAATAGGCTGAGACGGACGAAAAAATGGTAAACGGAGGGTCTGATTTCGCGGCTTGGCGGGCTCTTTTGCAGGCTTGTGAAAAAGGGATGCGAAGCGCTGTTGACAGCACCACGCCGCTGGCCTAGTGGCGCGGCTCCCAAGCGGTGCACGCCCAAGGATACGCGGGTGTAGCTCAGTTGGTTAGAGCGCCGGCCTGTCACGCCGGAGGTCGCGGGTTCGAGTCCCGTCACTCGCGCCACTTGGGATTTCCTCTTGGAAAAAACAAAAGCCCCGGCACTGCCGGGGCTTTTTGCTATGTGGTCACTGTGCGTCCTATCTCACTGTAAATACGGATTATTCGTTCGGCGGGATACGCCAGCTGCCGGTTTCCATCCAGATCAGGAAGCGCTTGAGCGGCAACAGCCAGATCGTCCCCAGCACGATATAGATCGGGGTCTGCACCAGCACGGGCAGGTCCGCGATCAGGTCCGATGCCTTCGCTACCAGCAGGGCATAGACGGCAAGGGCGGCCAGCAGGCCGAGAATGCCGAGGGGGATGCGCAGGGTCGGTTTGTCTCGCATGGTGGTTCCTAGAACGGTCCGTAGAGCCGGGTCGGCGTGACGACCGCCGCCAGCGGATGGTCGTGGGGTTCCAGCGGCAAGTGGTCGACCAGCTGGCAATCCCAGGCCAGGCCGATGGCGATCGTGCCGGGATGGGCGTCCAGCCAGCGGTCGTAATGCCCGCCGCCCTGGCCGAGGCGATGGCCGTCGGCGGTAAAGCCCACCAGCGGTACGAACAACACTTCGGGCGCCACGGCGGGCGCGTCCGGATGCGGTTGCAGCATTGCGAAGGGGCCGTGTTCGAGATCGCTTTCCCCGAACGGATCGGTGAAGGCGGCAAATTCCATCGCGCTGTCGCGCGCGGCAAAGCGGGGCAGGGCTACCGCGTGCCCGGCTTCCTGGAAGAAGCGGGCATAGGATGCGGCTGGCGCTTCCCATTGCGTCGCGCGATACAGGCCCACGCTTGCGCCTGGCGGAACCAGATCGGCGACGGGGCGGGGCGGGCGCAGGAACAGCAGCGCGCGCGTATTATCGGGCAGGGCCGCGACATGCTCGCGCCGCTTGCGCCGCAATTCGGACCGCAATTGTGCCTTGGCGTCCATGTATCCCCGTTGCGTATCCCCGTTGCCGGCCCCCGGTCGTGGCCGGGCAGGTGAAGTGACGGGAACCACCATGGGTCGTTGCCGGGAAATCCTCTGACGCCTCAACGTCAGGTGGGAGCCATGTGCCTCGGACCAGGGTCCGAACAGGGACAGCCCCCAAGGATTGCTTATAGCCTCAGGGATATTCTCGAACGGCTCGTGCCGGGCAGTCCCCGTCGCGGGCCTATCTAGTGATGGAGGGCGCCGCTCTCAAGCGTTGTCGAACCGGCCGGCGAGATTTTCGATCCGCTGCGCGATCCGTTCCAGCGCCGGGGCGAGTTCGGGAACCGGTTCCGCCGCCGGAACGGCAGGCGCCTGGCCCTTGGCCTGCCGCGCGTCGTGCAACTCGTCGGCCAGCAGCAGCGACGCGAAAAGCAGCGAACGGACTTCGTTCTGCCCGCCGGCCGTGCCCATCGTCGCGACTTTTTCGTCGATCAGCCGGCCGAGCATGGCGACATGCTGCTCTTCGCCCTCGGCGCAGGCGACAGTGTAGCTGCGCCCGCCGATTCTGAGCGTGACGTTGCTCATTTCTCGAGTGCCCCGATCAGCGCGTCGAGTTCGGCCAGCGAAGCGCTTACCCTGTCGCGCAAGTCGTCGTGCCGGCTCTGCAAGGCGGGATCGGACGCGGGAGTGGAGGGATCGGCCACCGCTTCGAGACGGTCCAGAGCCGCTTCGATCCGGGCGATCGCCTGCAATGTTTGCCCCCGTTCCATGGCCCATGGCTAGCGCAATGCACTGCCCGCGCAAAGATTTGGCCGGGCCTGTTGGCAACAAAACTGCGGAAAAACCCCTGTGCGCGGGAAGGTCCCCGCGCTTGACGGGGGGCCATGTGTTGGCAAAGGAGGCCGCGCGCCGAATCGCTAGCACTTAAAATCACTCCGGCGCAGACGCAGGAGCACCCTTCGCATGAGCCTCGATCCGTCCCGCCTGGCGCCCATGGCCAATGCCATTCGCGCGCTCTCGATGGATGCCGTGCAGGCGGCCAACAGCGGGCACCCCGGCATGCCGATGGGCATGGCCGATGTCGCCACCGTCCTCTGGTCCAATTACCTCAAGTTCGATCCTTCCGCGCCGCATTGGCCCGACCGCGACCGTTTCGTCCTGTCGGCCGGCCACGGCTCGATGCTGATCTATTCGCTGCTCCATCTCAGCGGCTACGCCCGCCCGACGATGGATGACATCCGCAATTTCCGCCAGCTCGGCAGCCCGTGCGCCGGCCACCCGGAAAACACCGAGCTCGACGGCGTCGAAGCCACCGGCGGCCCGCTGGGGCAGGGCCTTGCCATGGCTGTCGGCATGGCCGTGGCCGAACGCCATCTCAACGCCAAGTTCGGCGACGACATTGTCGATCACCGTACCTGGGTCATCACGGGCGACGGCTGCCTGATGGAGGGCATCAACCACGAGGCGATCGGCCTTGCCGGGCACCTCAAGCTCGGCCAACTGATCGTGCTGTGGGACGATAACGCCATCACGATCGACGGCGGGACCGAGCTTTCGACCAGCGAGGACGTCAAGGCCCGCTATGCCGCCACAGGCTGGCATGTCGAAAGCTGCGACGGCCACGACTATGCCGATATCGCCCGCGCGATCGACGCGGCGCTGGCCGACGACCGCCCCTCGCTGATCGCCTGCAAGACGCTGATCGGCAAGGGTGCGCCCAACAAGCAGGG
>JAQVEQ010000145.1 GCA_028697875.1 Novosphingobium sp.
TGCTGTTCTGGCGCATCCGCTGGTACGCGGGCGCGCTGCTGCTGCCGTACCTCGCATGGATCCTGTTCGCCACGCTGCTGACCTGGCAGTTCCAGGCGCTGAATCCCGGCGCCGAAGGGGTGGCCGTGTCCGGCGCGGTGCAGCGGATCGAGCTTTGATCTTGCGTCCGGGCGCCGGGCGTATCACATAGCGCGTCATGCAAAGCGAAAATCCCCTGATCGCCGACTTCGTCAAACTGATGAACAGCGCCGCCGGTACTTTTGCCGGAATGACGCGCGAGGCGCGCGACGGCGCGCGCGAACGGCTCAAGGAAACGCTGGGCGGGCTCGATTTCGTTTCCCGCGAGGAATTCGACGCGGTCAAGGACATGGCGGCCAAGGCCCGCGAAGAGAACGAGGTGCTGGCCGAACGCCTGGCGGCTTTGGAAGAAAAGCTGAAATAGCCGGGCTTTGTATCCGTTTTTATTTTTTCGGTTTTTGCAATTCAAATGATTCCGTAACGAGCGGAATTGACTTCCCATTTCCATAATGAGAAACTTTCTTCTCCACTTTGATGTGGGGAAATGGGGGTGACTATGTTTGGTGTCTGTAAAAAGCTGATCGTGGGTTCTTTTCTTGTTGGCGCGGTGCCTGCACTCGCGCAGCCGGCTGTTTCCACGGCAGTCCAGTTCGGACCTTATATCAATTGCGTCGTTGCAAACAATTCAGGTTACAGTATCGCCATCCAGAGCATCATTTACAATGTGCAGGGAAATTTCGGCCCTGCCCAGTCGGTGGTTGCCTGCAAAGTGAATTGCATGCTTTTGCCCGGGCATACCAATAAGTTTACCGGGCCAGCGAACAATCCGAACATTTCGACGGCTTCTTGCTTCGTGTATTATACAAATATCTAGCATTTTTTCGATTGCCGAAGTCTAGTATGCGCTTGGGGTGACGTCCTTACAGATTCGCGCCCCTGCGATCCTCTGTGCCGCTCGCGCCCATGGCGAGTCGGGCGTGGTCGCGCGCCTGCTGACCGAGGAGTACGGGCTGGTCGCGGGATATGTCGCGGGCGGACGGGGACGGGCGCTGCGTCCGGTGATGATCCCGGGCAATCTAGTGGCGGCCGACCTGCGCGCCAAGTCCGATAGCCAGTTGCCGTTCGCGAAGCTCGAACTGGTGGAAAGCCGGGGCCCCTGGCTCAGCGAGCCGCTGCCGGCAGCCGCCATCGCCTGGGCCAGCGCGCTCACTGCCAGCGCCTTGCCCGAACGCCATGCCTATCCTTCGCTCTATTCCGCGCTTTCCGCCCTGCTGACGGCAATCTGCCATGCGCCGTCCGCGCGCGGCTGGGCCGAGGCGCTGCTGCGTTACGAGGCGCTGCTGCTGCGCGAACTGGGGTATGGCGGGGACAGGCCGGGCGCCGCGGCCGAATGGACCGACGACCTCGCCGCCTTCGACCGGATGGGCGCCCTGATCGAGCGATACTGCCTTGCCGACCGGCGCGGAATGGTTATGGCGGCCCGCGCAATGTTGCGCGACCGGCTCGCCCGGATCGCCGGATAGGAACGGTCAGGAAGGTTTCACATGAAGATCGCGGTTTTCGCCGGTGACGGTATCGGCCCTGAAATCATGGAACAGGCGCTGCGCGTGCTCGACGCGCTGAAGCTGCCGGACGTTACGCTGATGGAAGGGTATGTCGGCGGCGCGGGCTACCGCAAGCTCGGCCACCCGCTGCACGAAGACACGATCAGGATCGCACACGAAGCCGATGCCATCCTGTTCGGCGCGGTCGGCGATTTCGAATGCGACAACCTCGAACGGCACTTGCGCCCGGAACAGGCGATTCTCGGCCTCCGGCGCGAACTGACGCTGTTCGCCAACCTGCGTCCGGCGACCATGTTCCCGGGGCTGGAAGAGATGTCCGCTCTCAAGCCGGAAGTCGCCCGCGCGATCGACATGCTGATCGTGCGCGAGCTCAACGGCGACGTCTATTTCGGCGAGAAGGGCTTCCGCACCAACGAGGCGGGCGAGCGCGTCGGCTACGACGTGATGTCCTATTCGGAAAGCGAAGTGCGGCGCATCGCCCATGTCGCTTTCCGCGCGGCGCAGGGCCGCAAGGGCCGCCTGTGCTCGGTCGACAAGGCCAACGTGCTGGAAACCTTCCAGCTGTGGCGCGACGTGATGATCGAGGTCGGCAAGGAATACCCCGACGTCGAACTCAGCCACATGTACGTCGACAATGCCGCGATGCAGCTGGTGCGCAATCCGGGTCAGTTCGACGTGATCGTCACCGGCAACCTGTTCGGCGACATCCTGTCGGACCAGGCCAGCATGTGCGTCGGTTCGATCGGGCTGCTTGCCAGTGCGGCGCTGGGCGAAACGCAGACGCAATACGGGACCAAGGGCCTGTTCGAACCGATCCACGGCTCCGCCCCCGACATCGCCGGGCAGGGCAAGGCCAATCCGATGGCCATGATCCTTAGCCTCGCGATCATGCTGCGCCACAGTTTCAGCCTCGAAGCCGAAGCGGCGCGGATCGAAGCGGCGGTGTCCAAGGCGCTGGCCGACGGCGTGCGCGGCGGCGACCTCGGCGGTAGTGCCGGGACGGCCGAAATCGGCGACGCGGTCCTGGCGCGGCTCTGATTGCCGCCGGTTGCCGCAGGGCCTAGAGACGAGAGCATGAAGAAAGACACCGGTCAGAACCGTTCGATCACTACCAAGTGGCGGCCCGCGACGCGCGCCGTGCGCGGAGGCACTTGGCGTTCGGAACAGGGCGAGACGAGCGAGGCGCTGTTCCTCACTTCCGGCTATTGTTACGACGATGCCGCGACGCCTGCGGCGCGCTTCGCCGGGGAAGCGCCGGGAATGACCTATTCCCGCACGCAGAACCCGTCGGTCCAGATGCTGGAGGAACGCATCGCCCTGATGGAAGGGGCGGACGCGTGCCGGGTGCAGGCCAGCGGCATGGCGGCGATGACCACCGCCCTGCTGTGCCAGCTTTCGGCGGGCGACCACATGGTGATCGCGCAGGCGGCTTTCGGGCCGACCCGCTGGGTGACAGACAACCTCCTGCCGCGCTTCGGGATCGAGGCGACACCGGTCGACGGGCGCGACCTCGACCAGTGGAAGGCGGCGATCCGCCCCAACACCAAGGTGTTCTTCTTCGAGACTCCGGCCAACCCGACGATGGATATCGTCGACGTGGCGGCGGTTTGCGGCCTGGCGCGCGAACACGGCATCCGTTCCGTGGTCGACAACGCCTTCGCCACCAGCGCGATGCAGCGCCCGATGGACTTCGGGGCGGACGTCGTCGCCTATTCCGCGACCAAGCTGATGGACGGGCAGGGCCGCGTGCTGGCCGGCGCCGTCTGCGGCGATGCGGATTTCATCAACAACGTGCTGCTGCCGTTCCAGCGCAACACCGGGCCGACGCTGTCGCCGTTCAACGCCTGGGTCGTGCTGAAAGGCCTTGAAACGCTCGAACTGCGGGCGCACAGGCAATCGGACAACGCGCTGGAAGTGGGCCGTTTCCTCGAAGGGCGCGTGCCGCGTATCCTCCATCCGGGGCTGCCGAGCCATCCGCAGTACGATCTCGTCCAGCGGCAGATGATCCGGCCGGGTTCGATCTTCTCGTTCGAGATCGGCGGCGGCCGGGCGGAAGCCCACGCGATTCTCGATGCGCTGGAACTGGTCGATATTTCCAACAACATCGGCGATGCCAAGTCGCTGATGACGCATCCCGCCACCACCACTCATTCCAGCCTGGCGCCGGAAGTGCGCGCGGTCATGGGGGTGAACGACGGCATGCTGCGGATCAGTGTCGGACTGGAAGACCCGCAGGACGTGATCGAGGATCTCGACCAGGCGCTGCGCAAGGCGGGATTGTAATGGGCGCCGGCCCCGCACTGGCGCACGGTGTGTGGAAACTGCGATTCATCCCCTTGCGCGGCGGCTGAATCGGGTTAGTCTGAAATCTGCCATGGAACAGTTATTCCAGCATTCTGCGACTACGGAGGGCGTTACCGTCCGGGTCGCGGTGAATTTCCTGCCGGAGCAGTCGCACGTCTCTGCGGGCAAGTGGTTCTGGGTCTATCACGTCCGGATCGAAAACGCCTCTTCCGAGACGATCCAGCTCGTTTCCCGCCATTGGCGGATCACCGACGGGCACGGCCTGGTCAATCATGTGGATGGCGAAGGCGTGGTCGGCGAACAGCCGATCCTGCCGCCGGGTGCCTCGCACGATTACGTTTCGGGCTGTCCGCTGACGACGCCCCACGGTTCGATGGAAGGCTACTACACATTCCGCAAGGATGACGGTTCGGCCCTGCGCGTCGCGATTCCCCATTTTCCGCTCGCCGCCCCCGCCACGGCGGATTGACCAGGCGCCCGCCCGCGTTCCCCCGCACAAGCTTGCGGGGCGGGGTGTGCCCGACTAAACGCAAGGCGCCATGAAGCGTACCCACTTGCCTCTCAACGCCTTGCGCGTGTTCGATGCCGCCGCGCGGCATCTGTCGTTCACGCGTGCGGCAGACGAATTGGCGGTCACCCCGGCGGCGGTCGGACAGCAGATCCGCGCACTGGAAGAAGTGCTGGGCGTGGTGCTGTTCCGCCGCACCAGCAAGGGGCTGGAACTGACCGATGAAGCGGCGGCGGGGCTCGATTCCCTGCGCGAAGGCTTCCTCCACTTCGAGGAATCGGTCCGTGCGATGCAGGCGGGCCAGGCCAGCCACCATTACACGATCGCCGTGCCGCGCGATTTCTTCGCCGCCTGGCTGGGAGAGCGGCTGGCCGCCTTCCGCGCAGCCAATCCCGACGTGCACTATGCGCTGGTCGATGGCGAGACGAACGATTTCGCCGAAGCCAATCTCGACCTGGCGGTCCGCTGGGCCGAAGGGCCGGGCGACCTGGAAGGCACCGTGCTGGGCGAGCCGCTGATGCTGCGGGTCGGCGCGCCGGGGCAGGGGGAAATGCAGGCCGCGCCGGTGATCCACTGGCAGGGGCAGGGCGACGGGACGGAAGACGGCGCGGCGCTTTCCGTGCCCGACGCGGGGCAGGCGCTGGCCGCCGCCGCCGCCGGGCTGGGGGTGGCCGAAGTCCCGGCACTGTTGGCCGAAAGGTGGATTGCCGACGGACGGGTCGCGCCGCTCGGGGCGCCGCAGCCGTGCCGCCGCGCCTACTGGCTGGTCGCGCCGATGCCGCAATGGCGGCAGAAGAAGGTCAAGGCGCTGGTGGCGCACCTGACCGCCGGATAGACGCGGCCGCACTGTTCGCCGCAATTCCGGCTCCATTCCCCGGCGGGGAAGGCAGTCCGGTCATCTGCGGTTCAGCCTTCGTGCATAGATTTGCCGTCTCTCTGGCAAGTCAGGAGGAGGATCGATGCGCAAGCTTCGTATGGCCTTCATCGCGGGTGTGGTCGCCATGTCGGCGGCCGGTGCGGCGGTGGCGGCAACCGCACATATCCATACCATGAAAGTCGACCTGCCCGACGGTTCGGTCGCGCAGATCCATTACACGGGCGACGTCGCGCCCAAGGTGGAAGTCGTCCCGGCTGCCGCCGATGACGCGGTCCTTGCGTTTCCGGCCGCCTTTGCCGGCCCGGACGAGGCGGCCTTCTTCGCGCCGTTCGCCCGGATGGACCGGATCATGGCGCAGATGGAACAGCGCCATCGCGCGATGTTGCGGCAAGTCGCCCAGATGGATGCCCAGGCGCAAAATGCGGCGGCCAATGGCGCGGCTGCGCCCGCTGGACTGGTCATGGCGGGCACGCTCCCGGCGGGCACGTCGGTGCATTACAGCTTCTATTCGTCGAGCAACGGCAAGGACGGTTGCACTCGCACGGTCGAGTGGCGTTCCGACGGTTCTGACAAGCAGCCGCAGATCACCCGCACGAGCAGTGGTGATTGCGACAGCGCGAAGCCGTCCGCCATGCCGCAGTCGGCAGCCGAGGCCAAGCCCGCCGCGCCCGAAAGCGACCCGCGCCAGCTCCCCGGTCAATCGACCTGACCGGCTCCCTCCCGGACAGGAAAGGACATGCCCCCGGCGCGGACTGCGCACGGGGGCATGTCTTTATGAGCTGTGCGGACAGATCAGTGATGCATGTGCTGCCGGAGGCCGGACCAGTCGTAGATCCTGCCGGGATCGTGCTGGATCACGCGCACGGCTTTCGTCAGGTATCGGGTCGCTCGCTTGCGGTGCTGCCCTTCTTCCTCGGCAGTCGGAGCACCAAGCGCCATGAGCACTTCTTCACGCGCATGTTTGAGGCAGAGCGGCACGTCGGTTCGCGCAGGGGGTCGCGTTTGCATGGCTTTCCTCTCAGTCGAGGAGGAAGCATCCGGTTGTCGGAGGGGCCGGATCGCCGGTCTTCCCGCCTCATTCACTTGCGGTCGGACCGATGTGGTAATTCGCCGACCATTACTTACCCGTTAATACCATTGCCGCGCGAGTCGCACCAAATCCGGCGGTAACGCCCGGCCCGAAAGAAAGGGCGGGCTGCCGCTGTCAGGCGCGGGCGGAGCGGTGCGCCTGCCCGGAAAGATCCTTGTCCCGGCAGGAATGGATCATGCGGTCGAGAGTGCCGGCATGGAGCGACCGGTCGAAGCGCAGTCCGGCCAACCCGTCGTGAGCCCAGCGGACCGCGCCGGAAACCGGTTCGTAGCCGTCGATTTCCAGCGCGACACGCTGGCCGATTTCGAATGCTGTCCTGCCCAGGTTGCTGATCCGGCATCCCTGGAGCGACAGCTCGATCAGCAATCCGCTGGCGATGTCTCCGGCCGTGCCGGTGATCCGCACCATCCGGCGAACGGCAAACCTCTTGTGCGCGCGGATATAGAGTACGGTCATGGGCCCTCCCCGGCATGGGAAACCTGTTCGAAACCTTCTCTACCGTGATTTCCTTAAGCTTTCCCTGCCCGGTCAGCGGCGAAAGGGCATGCCAATTCGATCCATGTCGTTGTATGTTGCGGCGCGGACGGGGCAAACGGCGGACCGGGTGGCGCATGCCGGACCGGACCCCCTTTGAGCGTACGATGGAGGCTGACGATGAAAAGACCGACTGCGTTGCTTGCTGTTGCCCTGGCGGCCGCATCCCTGACGGGCTGCATGGATGGCCGCTACGGCCATGGCGGCTATATCGGGTGGCGCGATTATCCCTACCACGGGTGGTACGACGATTATTACGGCCCGATCTACGACGGCTACTGGGGGCTCGATGGCCTCTTCTATTTCCGGCTCGAAGGACGGGATGCCCGCTATCGGCGCGACGATCACCAGCATTTCCGGCGTGACGACGC